>JAKSQI010000065.1 GCA_024404215.1 Oscillospiraceae bacterium | reverse complement strand
TGTGGAAGTGAAGATGCGGCGGGTGGGAAGTGCGTATAAAGGCAGCGTGAGTCGGCAGAGTTATGCGTGTGTCGGCGGGCTGATATGCCTGGTGAGAGGCGGTGAGCTTACGCTCCTTCTCGGTAACAGCCCGGGACTTCTTCTCCGGGCCGGCAATAACCTTGATGGTGGCTTCGTCCATTTCAGCCATGGTAACAAAGCGCTTGTTGCGACGGGCGGCCAAAAGGGCAGCCTCGTTAAGCAGGTTTTCCAAATCTGCGCCGGTGAAGCCGGGGGTTCCCCTAGCGATGCTCTTCAAATCAACATCTTCGCCCAGCATTTTATTTTTGGCATGGACCTTTAAAATGGCTTCACGACCCTTGATGTCGGGGACGCCAACATAAATCTGGCGGTCAAAGCGGCCGGGACGAAGCAGAGCGTTGTCCAGAATATCTGCTCGGTTGGTGGCGGCCATGACGATGACGCCCTCGTTGCCGGAGAAGCCGTCCATCTCAACCAGCAACTGGTTCAGTGTTTGTTCGCGTTCGTCGTGTCCGCCGCCTAGACCGCTGCCGCGCTGACGACCAACAGCATCAATTTCATCAATAAAGATGATAGCGGGGGAGAGCTTCTTGGCCTGTTCAAACAGGTCACGAACACGGGAAGCACCAACACCTACATATAGCTCAACAAAGTCAGAGCCGGAGATGGAAAGAAACTGAGTGTTTGCCTCACCGGCAACGGCTTTGGCAATCAGGGTCTTGCCGGTACCCGGAGGGCCAACCAAAAGTACGCCCTTAGGTATGCGGGCACCAAGCTCTGTGTACTTTTTGGGGTTTTTCAAAAAGTCAACGATCTCCGCCAACTCTTCCTTCTCTTCGTCAGCGCCTGCAACGTCGTTGAAGGTTACCTTTTTCTTTTCCTCGCTGCCCAAACGGGTGCGGGCTTTGCCAAAGCGGGCAGCGCCCTTATCGCCGCCCATGCCGGCACGGTTTGCCATGATCATCCAAAGGACAAAGAAACCGCCTACCAGGATAATGTAGGGCAGAACACTAACCCACCAGGGAATTTCGGAAATGGGAACATAGTTATAGGAGAAATCCTCATTGCTGACCATCAGCTCATCTATTTTGTCAGCCATGTCGTTGTAGAAAATGGTGACGCTGTAGAGCTCGTGGGTGACCATATCGGTATCTGAATCCTTGTACTTGTGGGTCAGTTGCATGGTCAAGAGGTTGTCCTCAATGGAGAATTTGGCAACATCGTTGCTATCAAACAGACGCCGAACCTCGGAGTAATTCTTGATTTCTACGGTAGAAGTAGGGGTGGGCGCAGTAATCATGGCGATAACAGCGATAATAATGACAGCGATTAGAACATAAAAGCCAATGTCTCGGGGGGAGATTTTGCGTTTTTTCAAAAGGTAATCCCTTCTTTCGGAAAATTATAAGAAGCGACAGAGTCGCATAGTTTATCTGTTTTCGTAAACACAGGGCTTCAGAACGCCTACAAAGGGAAGGTTACGGTATTTTTCTGCAGAATCCAGTCCATAGCCCACCACAAAGCTGTCCGGACAGGTAAAGCCAACATAGTCGGCTTGAATGTTTGCACGACGTCTTGCCGGTTTATCCAGCAGGGTGCAGATTTTAATGGAGGCCGGCTTACGGTTTTGCAAATAGCTCTTCAGATAGGACAAGGTAACACCACTGTCTAGAATATCTTCAACAATGATGACATCGCGGCCTTCAATATCTCGGGATAAATCCTTCGTGATGTTAACGGCACCGGTGGTGGTGGTTCCACTTCCATAGCTGGAAACCGCCATAAAGTCAATATCGCAGGGCAAATTAATGGAGCGGCACAAATCTGCCATAAAAACAAAGCAGCCCTTAAGCACGCCGATAAGGAAGGGCGCCTTGCCGACATAGTCCTTTTCAATTTGGGCACCAAGATTTTTAACAATAGCCTGCAGGTCTTCTTCGCTGTAAAGAATGTGGTCAATGTCATTCCGCATGGGGAGTCATCTCCTGAAATTGGATTTGCAGTACGAGGTCCCCTGGTTCCGGCTTACCTCGCTGGGCGGGACCGAAGGGGTAAACTGCCAAGATACCTTTAGCGTCAGTAAATACGGGAAGAGAGTCCCGTTTTGCTTCCGGTATACGGGCTTCGTTCATCAGGCTTTTTAAGGATTTGGTGCAGCCTCTTCCCCGGGGACTGTAGCGATCTCCCGGCAGACGGTGCCTGACTGTGATTTTACCATATACCTCATTGCTTTTGAATAGATATTTAGTGAATGATTTGTGAATATTGGAATCTGAAATTTCCTCTGTAATTGTAAGGCATAGACCTGCCTCAGGCAGCAGCAGGGAGCCTTTTTCAGGAAGGGTACGCTCTGTCAGAGGGCTGTTAAAGGAGGGATTAAAATTCAGCCACCCATATTCAGCCCGGACGGTTAGGTCGGGGAGCTGAATTATGGCAGCGGAACCATCGGCCCGGCACAGTTTAAATAGAGACTGAACTTGGTCCGATGACAGCTCCTGACCAGCCATAAGACGCAGAGCACGGCTGGAGATGGCAGTAGGCAGTGCCAGCAGAGAGGAGCAGGGAAGCCTTTTATCTGTGAGGTAAGGTGCGCAGAATTGTTCAGCCTCTGCCCTAAGGGCAGTCTCGTCGGCCCGAGATAAGTCGGCCAGCCTGCGGCAGGCTTGGGAAAACCGGGGATTCTCTTCTTTAATCAAGGGGAGAATATGATGACGGATGCGATTACGGGTGCAGAAATCGTCGGCATTGCTGCTGTCCTCAATCCAGGGAATACCCTTAGCTCTATTGAAAGCCAGGATTTCCTCTCGGGTTAGACAAAGCAGGGGGCGAAGCAGTAAACCGCGCTGAAGGGGAATGCCTTGCAGGCCAGCGGTTCCACTTCCGCGAATCAGGTGCATTAGGATGGTTTCGGCATTATCATCGGCATTATGGGCTGTAGCGATGAGATTGTAGTTCAAGGCCTTGCAAGCCCTGTCTAAAAATTGATAGCGCAGCAAGCGGGCGGCTTCTTCAAGGCCTAGATGCTTTTGGAAAGCCAAGGCTGCCACATTGCCCTTCTCACAGAGGCAGGGAATGCTGTGAACCCGGCAATAATCCTCAACAAAGCGCTCGTCTCTATCGGCTTCTTCACCCCGCAGCCCGTGATTGAAATGAGCTGCGGCAATGTGCCAGTGGAAACGAGGGGCAATTTCTTGTAACAGGTGTAATAGGCACATGCTGTCAGCACCGCCGGATACGGCGATCAAAATAGAGGTGTTGACCTTTGGAAGGGCGTCATGCTCTTGCAGAAAGCGAATTACCGTTTCAGTCATTTACATGTCGCCTTCGTCATGGTGGTGTTCCACCGAGGTGTAGGTGGTAAACTCGGCCAGCCACTGGAGTTCAATGGTTCCGGTTTCGCCACGTCGGTTTTTCAGAACAATGCACTCGGCAGTGTTGCCTACTTCCGTTTCTTTGTTGTAATAGTCCTCGCGATAGAGGGCAAGAACGATGTCTGCGTCCTGCTCAATGGCACCGGATTCACGCAGGTCACTGAGCATAGGGCGTTTGTTTTGGCGGGATTCGTTAGCACGGGACAGCTGAGACAGACAAATGACGGGAACATTGAGCTCCTTTGCCATGATTTTCAGCATACGGCTGATGTCGGAAACCACCTGAGTGCGGCTCTCGCCGGCGTAATTGTTGCTGCCGGTAGCGCTGGTCATAAGCTGGAGGTAGTCAATGACCACCAAACCCAGATTGTTCACCCGGCGACACTGCGCATTCATATCGGCAACAGTAAGGGACGGATTATCGTTAATCCGCAGGTCCAGTGCGCTGATGGAGGAGGCAGCCCGGGCCAGCTTTTGCCATTCATCCTGACTGAGCATGCCGGACTGAAGCTTTTTGTTGTGTATGAAGGCCTCGCCGCTAAGCAAACGCAGGGCCAACTGTTCTCGGGACATTTCCAGGGAAAATACGGCTACGGCCTTTTTTGCAGTTTTGGCAACATGCAGGGCTATGTTCAGTGCAATACTGGTCTTACCCATGCCGGGGCGGGAGGCTATCAGAATTAAATCCGAGTTGTTCAGACCCATAATGGAACGGTCCAAGTCCGGCAGGCCTGTGCTATGGCCGGGAATACTGCTGCCGGACTTAGCGGCAGCGCTAAGCTGAGCATATACATTGACCAAAACCTGAGAGACGGGCATAAGACCGGTGCTGCTGCGTCCCTGACGCAGGGCATATATTTTCTGTTCAGAGGCCTCTAGAATTTCGGAGGCTGTACCAAAGCCGTCCATAGCCATGGTGTTGATTTCTCCGCCGGCGGTAGCAATCCCACGAAGCAAAGCCTTATCTCGCACAATGGCGGCGTATTCCATGACATTGGCAGCTGTGGGGGTGATATTCATCAGTTCAATCAGATAATCCGATAAACGGTCATTAGAACTGCCGTTTTCCCGCATGGCTTCCAAAACCGTAACCAGGTCAATGGTTTTGGAAAAGCTGAACATGGAATAAATGGTTTCAAAAACGGCACGGTTAATATCGGAATAGAAGTCATCTGCCTTTACCACTCCGCAGACATCGCCAATGCAGCGGGCGTCAATCAGCATGCTGCCGATGACAGCCTGTTCGGCCTCGGTACTGTGGGGCATCTGACGAACCATTAACTCATCCATAGAAACTCCTTTCTGCTTCCCCCAGGGGCAGAAGCTGTGTGATAGGGGGAGTTCAGCCCTCTACAACCATAACATGGATGGAGGCGCTCACCTCGTAACCCAGCTTTACCTTGACCGGGAAGGTTCCAAAGGTCTTGATGGGCTCATTTTGAACAATCTTGTTTTTCTCAACGGTAATGTTGTGCTGCTGAGCCAGAGCGTCAGAAATTTCCTTGCTGGTAACAGCGCCAAAGAGCTTGCCGGCATTACCGGCCTTGGCAGTGATCTTAACCGTAGTGCCATCCAGCTGACGGCCGGTTTCTCGGGCCTGCTCCTTTTCTCGCTCAATTTGGGCCAGGCGGGCTTTTTCTTTGATGTTGTAAGCGTTCATATTGTCAGCGGTGGCTTCCAAAGCCAGCTTCTGGGGGAGAAGAAAATTACGGGCATAACCGTCCGGAACATTAATGGTCTGGCCCTTTTTGCCTTTGCCCTTAACGTCCTGCTGAAGAATTACTTTCATGGTGAAACCTCCTGAATTGATTAGTTTGCGGGCTCTGCCGCGGTATTATAGCTGATGTATGCATCAATGGCATTGGTCAGCTGCTGATATGCGTTATCCATGGTGATATCTGCCATCTGCACGCCGGCAGTGGTGCGGTTGCCGCCGCCGCCCAAATGCTCTAAAATCTGCTGAACATCCACATCGCCTAGGCTACGGCCGGAAATGGTGACACCGTCCCCGGAGGGGGCAAGGACAAAGGAGGCGTTAATGCCTGTGATGTTCAAGAGCTCATCAGCGGCTTTGGCAATAACAATTCGGTCGGCGCTGCTGGATGCCTTGGCCAAGGCAATGCCGTTGCCGTAGTCCTTGGCTTTGCTGATAATGCCGAAGCGCTGCCGGGCAGAGGCCATGTCCGATTGCAAAAGACGCTTAACAGAAGCCGGGTCGGCTCCGCTTCGTTGGAGGAAGGCTGCTGTGTCAAAGGTGCGGCTGCCGGTGCGCATGGTAAAGTTTTTTGTGTCCAAAACGATGCCGGATAGAACAGCTTCTGCCTCAATGGGAAGAATATCCGAGGGCTCCAAAATGAACTGAAGAAGCTCAGCTACCAACTCACTGGCTGAACTGGCGGAGGGCTCATGGATGCTGATGTCTGGGTTTTCAATGTAATCAGCAGCTCGACGGTGGTGATCAATTACAGCTACCCGGTTGCAGGAGATGAGTAGAGATTCGCTTTCCACCTGTGCCGGACGGTTGGTATCCACCACAACCAAAAAGGTTTTGCTGTCAGCCTTCAGAATAGCCTGCTGGGAGGAGATAAAGGCCTCAGCATATTCCGGTAGAGCCTTTAGCTTTTCTATCAGCTGGACGGAGGCATTTCTTTCCGGGTGGTAAACAATACGGTAGGGAACCCCTAGCTTGCGGGCGGCAGAGCAGACGCCCACGGCAGCGCCAATAGTATCCAGGTCTGCCATTTTGTGGCCCATAACGAGGACCATGCTGGCGTCCCCGATAAGTTCAGAAAAGGCATTGGAAAGAACGCGGTACTTAACGGAAGAGCTCTTGTCCTGCTCCGCGGACTGACCGCCGAAGAACTCAAAGTTCAAACGGTCCTTCATAACAACCTGATCGCCACCGCGGCTAAGTGCCATTTCAACACTGAGAGAGGCGAATCGGAAGCATTCTTCAAAGCTTTCACCGCCCTTGCCTAGACCGATGCTGACCGTGGCACGGATGCCGCCGGCGCCGGTGAATTTGCGAACCTGCTCCAGAAGAGAGAACTTGCTGTCAATGAAGTTTTGCAGATAGCGCTCTTCAAAGAGAAAGAGATAACGGTCACGGTCGGATTTGGTGAGCAGACCGCCACAGCTTCCTGCCCAGTCGGAAATACAGCCGTCAATATTAGACAACAAGGCGGATTTATCCTTTTCCGCCAGGCCTTTGAGCAACTCATCGTAGTTGTCCAAAAGAATAATGGCACCTACGGGTCGGGAATTGGAGTATTCATCATAGGTTTCCGCATAATCTGTTACATCTACCCAATAGGTTACAGCCAAAAATTCCCGTTGGGAGTGAGAACGATCGCTGCGAATAATGCTGCCGTAGATTTTGTATTTCCGGCCGCCCAGCTCCGTCAGACCGGGGCATTCCCGGTGGCCCTCACTGAGCCAGCTGCCGGAATAGGTGGGAGCCACATCGGTCATATTAATTTCAAACAGGTGATCCCGCTCCCCGGTGATTTCACCGAAGCGGTCATTAGACCAGAGAATTCGGTCGGTAGCCAGGTTGTAGATTACCGTGGGGACCGGGAAATTTACTACATTGTCTCTGGCAACGGTGTCGGCACTGCCGGTTATGTTCTCAATGTAACTGACCAATCTGGCCTTGCGGCGACGGTCAGAAATCAAAGTATACACCAACAGCAGTATCAGAATAGCTGCTTCGCACAGAACCAGAAGTACCCAATGGCTGCGGAAGACAACACCTAGAACGGCAAATACAACCAGAACGATAAAATACAGGCGCATACTGGGCTGCAGTGCCTTAGGAATGCTGTTTCGATTCAAAACGGACCCTCCTTTGAGAGCGTATATAGGGACACATTATTATACCAAAAAAGGGATAGGGAATCAACAAGAAAAACGCCCCCCTGCCTTCACGGCAGGGGGGCGACGGGGGATCAAAGGTTGTTTTCCGTACGAGAAATCAGGTCTTTCTGGCAGTCCAGAGAAAGCTCAACAAAGTAGGCAGAATAGCCGGCAATGCGGACGACCAAATCCCGGTAGGTGGAGGGATCGGCCTGAGCAGCCCGCATGGTTTCGGAGGAGACGATGTTGTACTGTACCTCCATGCCTCCGGCATCCAGATAGGCCCGGGTCATGTCACGCAGCTTGAGTACGCCGTCTTCACGGCTGAAGACCGAGGGGTGAATGCGGATGTTCAGGGCCATGCCGTCCATGAAGCGGCCCTGATCCCAGGTGAGGGCAGAAGCCATGACGGCAGTGGGGCCGTTGCGGTCACGCCCCTGAGCGGGGGATGCGGCATCGGCAATGGGGGTGCCGGCCAGACGGCCGTCGGGAGTGGCCCAGGTGGTGTAGCCCTGAGCGACATGGCTGGCAGCACCGAACATGCCACCCTTGAAGTAGGGGGTGCGGGTGCTGTAGCATTCCTTGCAGATGTTATAGTAGGCATCTACCACCCACTGCATCTGGGCATCGGCGTAGGGGTCGCCGTTGCCGTAATGAGGAACCTCGCTGAGAATCTGCTGGCGCAGAACCTCATGGCCTTCCCAGTTGGACATGTAGGCATCAAAGAGTTCCCGGGTGGTGCAGAGCTTTTTGTCAAAGCACATGTACTGGATGGTGGTGAGAGAGTCGGCCACCGTAGCAAGACCAACTGCCGTGGAGCCGTAGGAGTTGTACTTGGCGCCGCCGCATACAACATCCTTGCCGGATTCCATGCAGCCCTCCATGGAGATGGAGAGGATGGGATACTGGTCGTTGTACATGAAGAGATATTCAACGAAGTTTTCAATGGTGACCTGAGCCTTCAGGACGTAGCTGGCCATTTTGCGCCAGGCCTCCTTGACCTCGTCCAGAGAGGTCATGTCGTAGAGGTAGCCGGTATGCAGGCTGGCCTGTTCGCCGTTGAAGGGGTTCTTGCCGTCATTGAGGGCCATGTCCAGAATGGTGCTGTATTGGGTATAGGCTTCCGGAGGCGTGGTACCGCTGC
>JAKSQI010000064.1 GCA_024404215.1 Oscillospiraceae bacterium | reverse complement strand
CGGTCTCGGCGAAGACGCGGAGACCTACGTGATCGACCGGCCCGCCACCATTTTCATCCCCGCCGGAACGTGGCACTGTCCGCTGAATTTCAGGCGAGTGGGGAAGCCGGTATTTTTCCAGCCTTCGATGGTGCAGCCCATGTTCGGCGGCATTTATGACATGCCTGACGGCTCTGAGGTAGAGATATACTACAATGGCCCCGTTCAGTGTAAATACAATGCGGATAAGAAGTGCGATGCCTGCGGTAAGTGCCTGCAGGAAAAGTGGGAAAAATAAGCGGGTGGTAAGCCCTAGAAACGGAGGATATAATCATGCAGGAAAAGTTTGAAAGACTGTTTTTTGAATTAAAGCCTGAGGAAACCAAGTGGGGCAGCTGGCTCCATTCTCCCCAGATTTATTTCCGTGGTGCCAACGATATTCCCGATGCCACCATTCATTGCGGCATGCAGGTAATTAAGGAGCCTGTTGCATTGGTCGCCACCCCTCATTTCCATAACTTTGATGAAAATGTAGTCATCATGGGTGCCACCTTCCCTGATGTATTCAAGTCCTTTGATGCTGAGGTTCATTTCTACATGGGTCCTGAGCTGGACAAAATGGAAAAGATTGTTGTTACTGAGCCCACCATTATCAAGGTTCCCAAGAATTGGTGGCATTGCCCCCTTACTTTCGTTCGTGTGGACAAGCCGGTTTATTTCCAGTCTGTCCTCTTTAGCGGAACCGCTGACTATGTGGAATTGGTAGAGCGTGAAAGTGGTGAGCAGCAGTACATCTTCAATGGCGAACGGTACAAGACCTGCGTATTTGATGCAGCGAAAAAGTGTACCGAATGCGGCTACTGCTTTGAGCATAAGGAAGGTATAGCGGCAAAGCCCTATAAGCCCGTAGCCTGGAAGGTTATCAATGAGGACGGCGTAAAGTGCTACACCGAAAAGGGCGCCTATGACGATGCCAAGGCGGTTTCTTCTCTGACGGCGGTTGTACGTCCCGGCTATACCACCATTGCTTATTCCGATGCCACCACTCTGCTGGCTCCTAAGCCGGCTCTGCTGCCGGATACGGCTAAAAAGGTTCTGGCTGTTCCTCGTGAAGAAACCAAGTGGGGCCCCTGGTGTCCCTCACCCCAGGCCTATTTCCGGGGCGATATTTACATGGAGGATGCCAACTATAACGTTGGCTTCCAGGTGTTCACCGCTTCTAACGACATGGAAGAGCCCCATTTCCATCAGGGTGTAGATGAATACATTTTCTTCATTTCTGCCGACCCCATGCATCCGGATGATTTTGATGCTGAAATTGAGTTCTACATCGGCGACGATCCGGATCATATGGAAACCAAGCTGATTACCAAGCCCACAGTTGTCCGTCTGCCGCCTACGGTATGGCACTGCCCCATTAAGTTCCGAAAGATGAATCGGCCTTTGATTTTCCAGGCCGCCTTCATGCATGGTACCTGGGGCACCATGACCCGCAGCGAGGTTACCGAAGGCAGCAAGAAGACATACTTTGACCGTAAGTATACCTATGATTACATGGGTGATAATGTCCGTTTCTGCAAGTTCAATGACAAGAAACGCTGCAACATCTGCGGTGCATGCTTCCCCAAGATGGATGAAATTGACTTTGACAAGCTGGATGCGGAGCGCAAGGCCAAGGAAGAGGCTGCCAAGGCAGACAAATAAGGACACATAGATAGAGCCGGCAGGTACCGATGGAATCCCGGATTTCCGGGCCGGCGGTACCGCCGGCTGTTTCTGTTATGGAATAAACGAGCTTAGAATGTGAGGTTACTATTATGGAAATGCATCAGGTTGAATATGTTATGCAGCTGACCGGCAGCAAGCTTTTTGATATTGTCATGTACAACACGGCACAGAAGCTCTGCGAGGAGTTTCCCGGTCTTCAGGTCAGCTATCCGGATGAGAAGCACATTAAAATTTCCGGTGAGCTGAACGATTTCTGGTACGCCAAATATCAGGAAAAGATGTTTGACTAAAATCAATTGTGGAAAGGAGAGAGGACTGTGTATCAGCTGGTCCCTGTTACGGATCGTGTGGCCCGCATACGTGAGGCTTATCGGTCAACGACCCCCCATATTTGTATCAGCCGTTATCGCTTGGTAACGGAGTTTTATCAGGAGCATACAGAACTCATCGGCATTTTGAAACGGGCCAAGTGTTTTCGGAATATCTGCGAGAACATCAGCATTCGCATAGGTGAAGAGGAAGTCATTGTGGGTGCCCAGTCTTCCCGCTTCAAGGCAGCTGCTCTTTACCCGGAAAATGGCTTGGCTTGGCTAATTGACGAGGCGAAAAGCGGTTTGATTACCAGCCGCCCGCTTGACCCTTACTATTTTGAAGAAGAGGATAAAGCCTATTTCCTGGAGACTGCCGACTTTTGGACCAAGGAACGTATGAATGCCAAGTTTTTGGCCTATATGCCGGAAGCTTATAAGGATCATATGTACAATGTCTGCACCATGTTCGGCTTTGCCGGCAGCGGCAGCGGACCGGTTGGTCATTTCTGCACCGGCTACAAGCGGGCCATTGAAAAAGGCTTTGCCGCCATTAAGGCAGAAGCAGATACCAAGGTAAAGGAACTGGAAGAAATTGCCCTCCCGGGAAGCACTGTGGACCAGTACAATTTCTATCGGGCCATTTCCATTGTATGCGAGGGTATGATTACCCTAACCAAACGCTATGCCAAGCTGGCGGAAGAAATGCGGGACAGGGAAGAGAACCCCCAACGCCGCGCCGAGCTGGACATGATGGTGGAAACCCTAAATTGGACTATGGAAAAGCCTGCTCGGAATTTTGTTGAGGCTCTGCAGTGTCTTTATATGTATCAGACCTGCCTTTGTCTGGATGCCAACATGCATGGCATCAGCTTCGGTCGCGTTGACCAGTATCTGGGTGAATACTATGAAAGGGATATTGCAGCGGGCACACTGACCCCTGAGTATGCACAGGAACTGCTGGATTTATTCTATCTCAAGGTAGCGGAGATGAACCGGCCCTGGGATGCCAACGGAACCAAGGCAAGCCCCGGTTATACCAGCGGCCAGCTGATGACCTTAGGTGGTGTAGACGAAAACGGCAATGATGCAACAAATGCGGTAACCTATATGATGCTGCAGTCCTCCGGCCGTTTGGTACTCCACTCACCTCCGCAGGCATTGCGTATCAATAAAAATACTCCGGCCAAGCTTTGGGAGGCCGCCATTGAAACCAACAAAATCTGCGGTGGTGTGCCCAGCTTTGAAAATGATGATGTGATTATTCCGGCCTTAATGAGCCGGGGTCATACGGAGCGCAGTGCCCGTAATTACTGCCTCATTGGCTGTGTAGAGCCCGGCGGCTGCGGTGATGAATGGCCTGCCTGTGGCGGCGATGGTGCAGATGCTTATTGGGATATGCCGGCTGCGCTCTTCCTGGCCTTGAACAATGGCCACTATCCCTGGGATATTTTCCGCGGAACCGGTGTCAACTGGAATGAAAATGCCGAGAACGACCATACCGGCCCCCAGACAGGCTACTTCTATGACATGACTTCCTTTGACCAGCTATTGGAAGCATTCAAGGCACAGGTTAATTATTTCGTTAAGTGGCACGTTACCTGTACAAATATCTTTGAGTATGTAGGCAGGGAGTATTTACCTCAGCCGGTTGTTTCCGCAACCATGGATGGTTGTATGGAACAGGGGAAGGACGTCATGCACGGCGGTGCCCGCTATAATTCTTCCGGCATTGCCGGCGTTGGTATCGGCAATGTGGGTGACAGCCTGCACATGATTAAGCATCTGGTGTTTGACACCAAGCGCTGTACAGCCCGAGAGCTTTACGATGCCCTGCGCAGCAATTGGGAGGGCTATGAGGAACTCCACAGCTATGTGCTAAACGAAGCCCCCCATTATGGAAACGGTATTGAGGAGGTTGACCGGTGGGCTGGCTGGGCTGCCCAGGTATTTGCTGATGCGGTGAATTCCTGTACCGGACCCAGAGGGCGTTTCAGCGCCGGCCTGTTCCCCATTACCACCAATATTATGTTCGGCATGCTGACCCCGGCCACACCGGATGGCCGCAAGGCAGGTGAACCGCTGGCGGATGGCATTTCTCCTGTTCAGCAGATGGACATTAACGGTCCTACAGCAGTTCTCAGTTCTGTATCCAAGATTAATCAAGTGGATTATCCGAACGGGACCCTGCTGAATATGAAATTCCATCCCAGCTCTCTGCAGGGTGAGGAGAGCATTGTCAAACTGAGCCAGCTGCTTCGCACATATTTTGATATGGGAGGCATGGAAGTCCAAATAAATATTATTAATTCGGATATTATGAAGGATGCCCAAAAGCACCCGGAGAACTATCAAAACCTGGTCGTTCGAGTGGCCGGTTTTTCCACTTATTTTGTTGAGCTGCACGAAGAATCGCAGAATGATCTGATCCGCCGAACTGAACTGCAGCTAGGATGACCAACTGTGAGCACTATCATTACTGGAGGTAATACCATTGTCTATCCCTGCTTTTGACCCCAAAGAATTAGAAGTAAAAGCATCCTTTCCATTTCCCGTTCCCGGCAATCAAATGAATGTGTTGAGCTATCCGTTCCCTATGTCGGAGGCTTTGAAGGCTGCCCTTGACCGAAAGCCTTGGTTTGTTATGAACGGCTTTCAGCAGACTATGTTCAGTCCTATGGTAAATCCGGATGCCATTGCCCGCGGCATGGTTATTGAAGCGCGACAGCTTCCTATGGAGCAATTTGGTGGGCCGGATATGTTTGGCATTGAATGGGAATACATCGAAAAGGTTGGCGGTTCCATGGTGCGTCCCGGGAAACCTTTCTGTGAGGATGCCAACGAAATCATGGAGAAAATTGTATGGCCCGACCCGGATTCCTGGGACTGGGAAGGGGCCAGAGAGGCCAATAAGGGGTACCTGAATCCGGATAACTGGAATGATTTGTGGTTTATGAACGGATGGTACGAACGCCTTATTTCCTTTATGGACTTTGAGAATGCTATTATGGCAATCTTTGATGAGGACCAGCAGGATGCAGTTCACACCTTCTTTGATAAGCTGACGGATCTCTATATCAAAATCTTCGACAAATACATTGAGTATTTCCCGGAGGTTTGCTGCTTCTGCATCCATGATGACTGGGGGAGTCAAAAGGAAACCTTCTTCTCTCCTGCTACGGCTGAAGAAATGATTGTACCTTATATGCGGCGTCTCACCGATTTTATTCACAGTAAGGGGCGCATCTGCGAACTCCATTCCTGCGGTCAAAACATGAAGCAGGTACCAAACTTTATCAAAGCGGGATGGGACCTGTGGAATCCGCAGGAAATGAACGACACCCGTAAAATGTATGAGCTGTATGGAGATCAGATTATTTTGGGCGTTTGCCCTGACCATTTTTCGGCAGATGCTACCGAGGAAGAGCAAAGAGCAGCAGCCCGCGCTTATGTGGACGAGTACTGGATTCCCGGTAAAACCTTCTTGCTGAATTACAACGATAAAACCTGCTGGACACCGGCATTTTTGGAGGAGGTTTATGCCTATTCCAGACAGAAGGCCTGCGGTATGATTTGAGCTTCTGCTCAATTTGCAGAGGGACGATTGCTCCGTCCCTCTGCTTTTTTGTCCTTTCTGGATGACGGTGACAGAATGGCACAATAGCATTGGGGTTTCTGTAGGGGGATTTGTGCAGGCGTGACAATGGATTTTTAAGAAATTATGGCATAATAACTGTAATGAGACATATCCCCTTTTGGTGGTATGATTTTTCGGGAAAAGAGGTATGACGATGTTAAGGTATATTGGTAAGCGTCTGTTGATGTTGATACCGGTATTGATTGCAATATCCTTGGTTGTACTCATCATTATCGATTTGACGCCCGGCGATCCGGCACGAATTCTGTTGGGTACCCAAGCCACAGAAGAACAGGTGCAGGAGCTCCGTGATGAACTGGGATTGAACGATCCGTTTTTTGTTCGGTGGTGGAATTATATAACCGGCATCATTACAAGGGGTGACTTTGGTACGTCCATGATGACAAAGCGACCGGTTGCCAAAGAGATGCTGGAGCGATTCCGCTTTACTTTATTCCTTGTTATCATAGGAACCTGTTTTGCGGTATGTGTGGGAATACCGGTCGGTATTTTTGCAGCAACCCATCAGCACACATGGAAAGACAGCTTGGCTATTTTCTTATCACTGATTGCGATATCCATGCCGGGCTTCTGGTTTTCCTTGCTTGTGATACGATTATTTGGTGTAAAACTTCAAATTCTGCCAATTTCCGGTGTTGATACCTGGAAGGGATGGATTTTGCCCTGCATTTCCATGGCTCTTGGTACCATTGCCATGCTGGCCCGTCAGATGCGTTCTGATATGCTGGAAACTCTCCGTCAGGATTATATTATTACGGCAAGAGCTAAAGGCCTGTCTGAACGGCGCGTTGTTTACCGCCATGCCCTGAAAAATGCCTTGATTCCGGTTATTACCATTGTTGGCGGTATGTTCGGTGGTTCTTTGGGCGGCTCCTTGATTACGGAAGTAATTTTCTCAATTCCGGGTCTTGGACAGTACACCATGACAGGTTTGAACAACCGCGACTATCCGGTTATTCAGAGCAGCATTTTGATTATTTCCTGTATGTTCTCGGTAATTCTCTTGATTGTTGACCTGCTGTACGCCGTGGTTGACCCGAGAATCCGTTCTCAGTTTGCCCGTAAAAAAGCGAAAGGAAAGGAGAAGAAAGATGAAGACAAAAAAGCAGAAGAAACAGTCGCAGCTGTATGAAGTTTGGCGCCAGCTAAAAAAGAACAAGCTGGCTGTAGTCTCCATGTTTGTTCTTCTGGCAATCATTCTCGTTGCTGTTTTTGCTCCGGTGCTGGCACCTTATGATTACAAAGAGCAGAATGCCATGCAGTCCAATCTGGGTTCTACGGCAGAGCATCTGCTGGGTACCGATAAATTGGGGCGAGACATTTTAAGCCGCATTATCTACGGTGCCAGAAACTCTTTGATTATGGGCTTCAGCGCTATCGCTATTGGTGCTGTCATCGGCATTACCATCGGCGCCATTTCCGGCTATTTCGGAGGCTGGACCGATAACATTATCATGCGTTTGCTGGACATCTATCAGGCCGTTCCCATGCTCCTGCTTTGCATTGCGCTGGCTGCCATTCTAGGCCCCAGCCTAAGAAATGCTATCATAGCTTTGGGTGTTGGTATGGTACCCGGTTATGCCCGTATGATGCGTGCCTCGGTTATGACCGTCCGCGATAAGGAATACGTTGAATCTGCCAAGTCAAAAAACTGCAGTACCGCTCGCATCATTATTAAGCATATTATTCCTAACGCTATTGGCCCCATGATTGTTCAGATTACTATGGGCGTCGGCAGCTGTATCCTGTCAGGAGCAATGCTTAGCTTCATTGGCTTGGGTGTTCAGCCCCCTGCAGCCGAGTGGGGTGCTATGATTTCAGAAGCCAGAGCCACTATTCGTCAGTATCCGACACAGTGCCTGTACCCGGGCCTTTGCGTAATGGTCAGTGTTTTGGCCTGCAATCTGCTGGGTGATGGCCTGCGCGACGCTCTGGATCCGCGCTTGAGAAACTGAGGTGCGATGAAATGGAAAAACTGCTTTCAATTAAAAATTTGACGGTTGAATATCACACCGATGATGATATCGTCTACGCTGTTAATGATATAAGCTTGGAGGTTGCCAAGGGTGAATCCCTGGGCCTGGTCGGCGAAACCGGTGCCGGCAAGACAACGGTTGCCAAAACCATACTCGGAATTTTGCCGAAAGCGCAGAGTAAAATCCAGTCCGGAGAGATACTCTTTGAAGGAGAAGATCTCCTACACCTTCCTGAAAAGCAAATGCAGAAGGTTCGCGGCAACAAAATTGCCATGATTTTCCAGGATCCTATGACTGCCCTTAATCCCATTGAGACGGTTGGGTATCAGATTTCCGAAGCCATTCTTCAGCATAACAAGATTTCTAAAGAAGAGGGCCGTAAACGTGCGGAGGCCATGCTGGAAATGGTTGGTATACCCGGAGCCCGTTATGATGAATACCCTCATCAGTTTTCCGGTGGCATGAAGCAGCGCGTAGTTATTGCTATGGCGCTGGCTTGTAATCCGGAACTGTTGCTGGCGGATGAGCCCACCACCGCTTTGGATGTTACCATTCAGGCTCAGGTTTTGGATATGATGCGAACTCTGCGCGAGCGATTGAATACGTCCGTTATTCTCATTACTCACGACTTTGGTGTTGTTGCCGATTTCTGCGATTCCGTCGCCGTTACCTATGCCGGCGAAATCGTTGAGCGCGGATCCGTTGACCGCCTCTTCAACAACCCCAAACACCCATACACCCTTGGCCTGTTTGATTCTCTTCCCAGTTTGGATGCCAAAGAGAATCGCCTTAAGCCCATTAAGGGCCTGATGCCGGATCCCACCGTTAAACAGACGGGCTGCGG
>JAKSQI010000063.1 GCA_024404215.1 Oscillospiraceae bacterium | reverse complement strand
TTTGAGACAGCCCCTTTCCTTTTTATTCTATGGTACCTGCGGCGTGGACCTCCGGCAGTTCCTGGCCGCCATAGCTGCCCAGAAAACGCCAGCCGATGTCTACCGCTGCCGAATCCTCCCCCATGTCCCATTCATAGGATCCCAACAGGAAGGAGACAGGGCTTGTGCCCTCATAATCAATGGCCTCCGTGGGGTAGCTGTAAGAATAACCATCCAGCGTTATCGTAACACCCGGGGCTCTGGGACCAACAATCAGACTATAGGAGGTTACATACACATCCATGCAGAGCTTCTCTCCGCTCTCCGTTCCGTAAACGGCCCATTGAGCCACCAGGTTCAGCCTGGTTCCGGTATCGGAGGCCATGGTTCCGCTGCGCAAAAGGGTGTAGCCCTCAGGCTTATCCTCCGGCTTTGTATTGGGCTCAATTACCCTTTCATACACCGGCTTCTCTTCCTCTGCCTTCTCGGGGTCTTCTTCCTCCGGCACTTCGGTTTCCGGCTTTTCCTCCCCCTCCGTCTTTTCCTCGGGAGAATCGTTGCCGGACTCCGGCTCAATTGGGGTCATCGGCTCCTCTACCGGGGTCTGAGTCTCTGCTTCCTTCTTCTCTTCCTCCTGCTTCTCCGGGGGAGCGGGAGTCTCGGCCTCCTGCTCGTCTTCCTTTTCCGGGGGAACCAATGCCTCCTGGGCAGGTTTCTGAGTTTCCTCCACAGGGGCAGGCTGGGCTTTGCGACCGCAGCCGGTGAGCCCCAGCAGCAGGGCCGCTACCAAAATCATACTCATCCATGCAGACAAACGCTTCATAGAACATTCTCCTTTCCTTGCCCTGAACTGCTTTCCGCAGCCATGCGGGCGTAATAATCCGGATCGCTGATATTCTCATGCATCAGCTGATTGCGCAGGCGAAAACAGCAGGGCCGGAAAAGCAGAAAGGTCAGCACGCCGGCAAAAGCTGCACCAAACAGGGGCACTATCGCCGCCAGCAGTTCGGAAAAGAGCTGACGGGTAATACGGAGTCCAATCGCCTCCGTCAGCCTTTGGGCTATGGGATACACCAGGCTGGTAGCGAAGGCCTTGCGGGACAGGCTTTTGGATACACTGCGTGAAATGATATTGGTCATCTTTTTCAGAGTATCGGATGCCCCATGGACGCCGAACATAACACCAAGAAAGAGCACAATGCAGCTCATGGTTTCACTGTCCGGCTCCTCGCCCCCCAGCTTGAACTCATCAAAGCCATAAAGATAGGCCAGCTTCTGCATGACCCGCAGCAGGAAGATGAAGTAGGCCGACAAATCAGCCACAGCACCCCCCACACCGGCTACGCCCCCCGGTAAGGTTGTTGCAGCAGCTGTTCCCACCACCTTGGCCGTCTCTGCCCGAATTTCCCGCCGGGAAATTCGGTTAATCACGTGGCGGTTCATGCCGGCTTTAGCCGGATTTGCTTCTATCGCTTTTTTCAGCATGACATCCGGGAAATAAATAGTCAAGGTTTTCCGCAGATACTCTTCCCGGTTAATCTTTACGCCCGGGGTTCGCATGGCAGATACCAGGATGCTTTCCCATTTCACCTGCTTCAGTGCTTTACGGATGGACAGCATGGCCTTTCCTCTCCCCTCTTTGACGAATCCATTATAGCATTTGGTTCCCATTTTCCGCAAGAAAAGCTTGATTTTCAAGGGCTTTCTCCGGTCCGGCTAAAAATAACCCCTCCCCCTTTACTTTTTGCTTGCTATTCCCCGGCAATGGTGGTAGAATAGCGGCCTTGACGTCAAAAAAGAGGAGATAAAACATGGAACAAACCTTGCTGTGCCTGTCTGTGGCACTGATTGGCGGTCTGCTTATGTCCCGCCTGGCCAAAAAGGTGGGCTTGCCCGCTGTTACGGCCTATCTGATTACCGGCCTGCTGCTGGGCCCCTTCTGCCTTGGCCGTTTGAAGCTGAGCGGCTTTGGCTTCAACAGCCTGGAGCACGTAGAAGGCTTCAAAATCATTTCTCAGGCTGCCCTCGGCTTCATCGCCTTTGCCATCGGCAACGAATTCCGCCTGAAGGATCTGAAGCAAATGGGCCGACAGGCCATAGTAGTAGGCATTCTTCAGGCCGTCGTTACCACCCTGTTGGTGGATATTGCCCTGATTGCCCTTCACTTTATCATGCCGGATAAGCTGTCCCTCAGTGCGGCCATTACCCTAGGCGCCATTGCGGCTGCCACGGCCCCGGCTGCCACCCTCATGGTTGTTAACCAGTACAAAGCTCAAGGCCCCATGACCAAGCTGCTGCTTATGGTAGTAGCCATTGACGATGCCGTTGGTCTGGTGCTCTTCTCCGTATCCTTCGGTATTGCCTCCGCACTGGAAGCCGGCGCCATAAATCTCATCAGTGTCGCCCTTGAGCCCCTGATGGAAATCCTTCTCAGCCTGGCCCTGGGTGCCCTCTGCGGCTGGGTGCTGAACAAGCTGGAGGTTCTCTTCCACTCCCGCAGCAAGCGCTGTGCCCTGGCGGTTGGCATGGTCTTCCTGACCGTAGGTATCTCCATGCTGAAGTTCCGCATCGGCCCGGTGCACTGCGGCTTCTCCCTGCTGCTGGTCTGCATGCTCACCGGCACCATTTTCTGCAACATATGCGAAACCAGCGAAGAGCTTATGGGCCGCGTGGACCGCTGGACCGGCGCCCTGAATATTCTTTTCTTTGTCCTCAGCGGTGCTGAGCTGGACCTGAGTATTCTTTCTAAGCCCACCATCCTAATTATCGGCATTGTATACATTCTTTTCCGTTCGGCCGGTAAAATCAGCGGTTCCTGGCTTAGCTGCACCATGACCAAATGCTCAGAAGCCATCCGCAAGCACCTGGGCATCACCCTGCTCCCCCAGGCCGGTGTAGCCCTGGGCATGGCTATTACAGCATCCTCCCTGGCCGATGGCGCTACGGTCCGCAACGTCGTTCTTTTCTCTGTAATGATTTACGAACTGGTTGGCCCCACCCTCACCAAGCTGAGTCTGACCGCTGCCGGTGAAATCAATCCGGAAGGCAAAACCAGCGCCCGGGAGAAGAACAAAGCAAGTGCCTGACAAGCTTCCGCTTTCCCTAAACCCGGAAAGCATAAACAAGGATAAGCAAGCCCCCGAGCCGGTGAAATCCCGGCCCGGGGGCATTTTCAGTTCAAAACATATTTTACAACTGCTTCACGGACACCGTAAGAACGCTCCGCAGTGGCTACATAGTTCGCAACTGCCTTCAGGCTATCCACCCCATTGGCCACGCAAACTCCCAGACCGGCCCATTCTATCATTTCCCGGTCATTGGTATTGTCGCCGCAGGCCATGACCTCCTCCTGGTGAATACCGCAGGAGGTCGCATAGGCTTCCAGGGTGTTGCGTTTGGACACCCCCTTGGGCATGATTTCCAGCAGGTACTCCTTGGAGGTTGCCAGATAGAAACGGTCAGGGAAGGCCTCTTCCAGCAAGGGGCGGATTTCCGCCAGCCGTTCCGGTGTATCCAGAATCATCATTTTTGGTGACGGCAGCAGCTCGGCACAGGTCAGATCCCCCATCTCCCGAATAGCAGTCGCCCGACTGTCCGGGTCAATCAAGGTCTGCTCGACTGTTCTTTCCACCACAATGTCATCCTGGGCATAGGCCTGCAGGTAAAGGCCGCCATGGTCTCTGCAGAAGGCTGCCACGGCTCGGATATCCTCCGGCTCATGCTGGCTGGCAGCCAGTACGGCTCCATCCGGGCTGCGTATCATGGCCCCGTTATAGCAGATGATGGGGCAATCCGTCTCCAGCCGACGGGCATACTGCCGGGCCGACGGAAAAATGCGTCCGGTGGCAATCACCACCCGAACACCTCGGTCTGCCGCTTGCTTTAAAGCATCCACGACCTCGTCCGGTATGGTGCAGTCCGGCATCAGCAGGGTATCATCCAAATCCAATGCAATCAGTTTAATCATGATCAGGCACCTCAGCTCCGCAGCAGATAAAGAAGTCCGACAGCAAGGGTAATGGCAATCATCAGAGCCAAAATGGCCATCAGAACGGTATAGAAAATATCAAAGTAGTTTTTGGTGCTTTTGGTGAAAACCCGGTTGCGGCTGTCAATGTTGCGGTTGATATCAAAGCAGTAGAGGGGCATGGTAGAAAGCTCCGCTTTCCGGCCTCCGGCCTTAATTACAAAGTTCTCTTTAAACACCAGCGCCGATATCTCATCCGCCTCGGCCTCGGTCAGCCCCTTCCGGCTGGCGGTAAGGTCATCCGGCACAGCCGACAGGGCCGTGGCATCGCCGGTTTTGTTATGCTCGAAGTTGCTTTGGTGCAGCAGATAATAGCAGCTTTTGGCATAGTACATATGGCGGTCAAAGCCCTTGTTCCACCGGCTGTTCAGCCGTTTGGCCAGCACCAGCACCCCGATAATCACCCCGAATATGAGGGCAACCGTCACCAGCTCCATAATAAAAACCACCGTGTTATGGGCGCTGCCCTCACTCAGGGCCTGAGTCAGCATGCTGCCGCCTACCGCCAGAACACCGGCAACCATGGCAGATACACCAATGAGCAGACTCATGCGCTCATTCTCAATATGACGGGCATGATTCAGGTTTTCGGACATGGCCGCCTGAATAAAGCCCTCCTGGCTTTCATCAAATTCTGCGCTATAGCCTGCCTCCCACATATAGGGCTTTCTGGTAAACATGGAACCGCCTTCCTTTCCCTTTTATCATATCATTTGACTGGAAAAATGACAAGTAGAGCCGGAAGGGCAGGCCAATTCTTCCTTTTTTCTTCTTTTATCTTGACAAATTATACCCCATGGGGTATACTCGCCATAGGGTATACCCCTATGGGTATATAAAACAAGTATTATAAGATTTAAGGAGATAAAAACAATGGCTAAAATGAATGGAGTATCCAATCTTGGTAAGTACGCAGTAGGCTTCCTGCTGGGCAGCGTAGGTCTGTCTGCCCTGAAGAGCGGCATTGCCCAAAAGGCCTATCGTTACCTCTTCGCCGGCGCCTTCATCGCCAAGGATTCTGTTATGGAAACCGTAGAGAAGGTTCAGGCTACAACCCTGAACATTGCTGAAGATGCCAAGGTTCTCACCGAAAAGTACTACGAGAGCAAGGACAAGCAGTACGAAGCCGATTTGGCTCAGGCTGAAGAAGAATAATTCCCATGAAATACCGCATCATTCATCACTGCAGAAACCGCATTCATCTGGATATTCCCAGGCGGCGGCTGACAGAAGAAGAGGCGGACGTACTCTACTACTGCCTGCTGGAACGGGAAGACACCGAGCAGGTGCAGGTATTTGCCCGCACCGCCCAGGTAGCGGTTCGTTACCGGGGGAATCCTGAGGCCCTGCTAAGTTTCATTGATACCATGGACCTGCAGGATCCGGCCCTCAAGGAGAAGGTGCCCGAGATTTCTGCCCGGGCAACCAATGACAGTTTCAAGGAAGAAATCGTGACCATGTGCCTCAAGCGCTTCTGCAAGCGCTTTTTCCTGCCTGCCCCGCTGCGCATTGCCTTCACCATTTATGATGGCGCCCCCTTTATCTGGCACGGTTTGAAGGACATTCTGCACCGTAACTTCAGCGCTGAAATCGTCCATGCTTCTGCCATCGCCGCTTCCCTGCTGACCCGTGATTTCAGTACCGCCGGTTCCATCATCTTCCTTACCGAGGTAGGCGAGGTTCTGGAGGAGTGGACCTACAAAAAATCTTTGGGTGACCTTGCCGCTTCCCTGGCCCTTAACGTTTCAAAGGTTTGGAAGGTGGAAGAGGACGGCAGCACTCATCAGGTAGGTATCAGCCAGATTCAGGAAGGGGACCTTCTGCATGTTTCCCTGGGCAGCATGATTCCTTTGGACGGCACGGTTGTCCGCGGGGAAGCCATGGTCAACCAGGCCGCCATGACCGGTGAAAGCATTCCCGTCCGCAAATACGTGGACACCACAGTCTTTGCCGGCACCGTCATTGAAGAGGGCGAGCTTTTCATTGAAGTCCGCAACACCTCCGGCCAGACCCGCTACGACAAAATTGTACACATGATAGAGGAATCCGAAAGCCTGAAGAGTGTGGTACAAAGCCGGGCTGAGCAGACTGTCAGCAAGCTGATTCCTTATACCTTCGGCACCGCCGTTCTCACCTTCCTGCTGACCCGCAACGTCAGCAAGGCCGCATCGGTTCTCATGGTTGACTTCAGCTGTGCCATTGAGGTAGCCATGCCCATTGCGACCTTGTCCGCCATGCGCGAAGCCGGCAAGCACCGCATCACCGTCAAGGGCGGCAAGTTTTTGGAAGAAATCGCTGCCGCGGACACCGTAGTGTTTGACAAGACCGGCACCCTGACCAATGCCACCCCCGTGGTTGTGGATGTAACTGCCATGAACGGCTGCGATGCCACGGAAATGCTGACCTTGGCTGCCTGTCTGGAGGAGCATTTCCCCCATTCTCTGGCTAATGCCGTAGTCCGCTGCGCCAAGGAGCGTGGCCTGGACCACGAGCAGCTGCACTCCCGTGCTGAATACATTGTGGCCCACGGCATTTCTTCCACCGTCAAGGGTGAAAAATGCATCATAGGCAGCCGCCACTTTGTCTTTGAGGATGAGGCTTGTGTTATTCGTCCGGAGGACCAGGAGGCTTTTGACAACCTGGCTTCGGAATACTCTCACCTGTATTTGGCTATCAGCGGCGTACTGTGTGCCGTTGTCAGCATAGCGGATCCCATCAAGGAAGGCACCGCAGAGGTTATTGCCCGCCTGAAAGCAGCAGGCATTGAACACGTTGTGATGGTGACCGGCGACGGCGAGAAAACCGCCCGTTCCATCGCTGCCCGTGCCGGAATCACCGAGGTATATGCCGAGGTTCTTCCGGAGGACAAGGCACGCTATGTGGAAGAGCAAAAGGCCGCCGGCCGCAAGGTAATCATGATAGGCGACGGTATTAACGACTCCCCTGCCCTTTCCGCTGCCGATGTTGGCATTGCCATGAAGGAAGGCGCTGAAATCGCCCGTGAAATTGCGGATATCACCCTTTCCGGCTCCGATTTGGATCAGCTGGTAGACTTGAAAAACATGAGCACCAGTTTGATGAAGCGTATGCGCTCCACGGAAGTCATGGGTATTGGCTTGAACGCTGCCGTCCTCTTTGGAGGCATTCTGGGTCTTGTTATGCCCGGCACCGCAGCCCTGCTGCACAACGCCAGCACCATCCTCCTCTGCCTGCGCAACATGAACGACCTTCTCCCCGGCGAAAGCCACCCGGAGCTGGTTACCGTAAACGACTGATAAATAAAAAGCCATTGGCTCAGGCCAATGGCTTTTTGTTTAGAAGCGCCGAACACTTTCCTTAATTTCCTCCAAAAGGGAGCTGGACTTATTAAAGTCATCCTTGGGGCAAGAGAAGACGATTGCATAGATAAGCTTATCGTGCTTAAAGCAGGTATACTCCGTGCGGCATTCCATCCCACGGCTGCAGGAATCGTATTGGAAGCCGCCGGCCTCAACACCGCCGACAGTACCGACAAGGTCTGAAACATTCTCCGCCGTAGGAACGGCTTCCAGCTGCGCCTTGGCAGCGTTATTCACCAGGCTCTGCAGAGGCACGGCCTTGGACAGAAGACTCAGCTTTTTTGCAGATACTTCCAGCAGCAGCTGCCGACTCTTATCCCAAAAAACCAAGGAATCGCTGGCCCCCCGGGCCCCAATTACCTTGGCCTCATCCTTGGTTAAACGTTTGAAACCATCCGGCAAATCAAAACAGATTCCCTCACAATGAATTTGTTCGCTCACGCTGCCTCAGTCTCCTTTTACTACGGATTTTCTTCATTATACCATAGAATACTCCGAAGGCAAAAGAAAAACCGCAATCAAACGATTGCGGTTTTCTTTGTGTTGGCATCTTGCTATCTTCCCGGGCCGTCGCCAGCCAAGTATTGTCGCCACCAGCGAGCTTAACTTCTGTGTTCGGAATGGGAACAGGTGGACCCTCGCCGTCATCAACACCAACTTCTCCTGATGCGTATACCACACATCAAGAGGTGGTACACCATCAGAGACTCGAACTCTGGACACCCTGATTAAGAGTCAGGTGCTCTACCAACTGAGCTAATGGTGCATGCAGTTGTTTCTGCACCCTGAAAACCGAACAAAGAACCCTTTTGCAAATCAACCAAGGCTTAGATTTGCCTGCATTTTCCAGGTTAAGCCCTCGGGTTATTAGTACCAGTCAGCTGAATGTGTTACCACACGTACACCTCTGGCCTATCTACGATGTAGTCTACATCGACCCTTACTCCTATTGGATGGGAGAACTTATCTTAGGGGGAGTTTCACGCTTAGATGCTTTCAGCGTTTATCTCGTCCATACATAGCTACCCAGCTATGCCGTTGGCACGACAACTGGTGCACCAGAGGTATGTCCATCCCGGTCCTCTCGTACTAAGGACAGCTCCCTTCAATTCTCCTGCGCCCGCAACAGATAGGGACCGAACTGTCTCACGACGTTCTGAACCCA
>JAKSQI010000062.1 GCA_024404215.1 Oscillospiraceae bacterium | reverse complement strand
GCTGCCATCCGCCAGCAGGCTTGCTGCAATGGGCGTCATGCCGTAACGGGCCACCTCTTTGCTGGCAGCCATTTCTGAGCTTTTGGCAAATTCCCCATGCTCTGCATCCGCCAAAGCCGCCGGTGCCAGAGTCAGAAGCAAGACCAGAAGGCAAAGCAGGCTCACTGCCTTTTGCATGATTGTTTTCATCGTCTTACTGTCCTCCCCTTACAGATTCTTCTTCTTATAAATGAAGAGGAAGGATATCACCGAGAAAACCAGCAGATAGGCCAGCAAAACGCCAAAGCCGAAGACTGTTGGTACCCCGCCCGCCGCAATAGCCCGAACCATACTGCAGGTTTGGGACAGAGGCAGGAAGGAGATAAACTGACGGAAACCGGCCGGCATGTTCTCCAGAGCAAAAAAGGTGTTGCATAGAAAGCTCATGGGCACAATGATGTAGGCGTTAAACTTGGGTGCATCGTTATAGCTCTTGGCAAAGAAAGAAAAGGTCAGAGCAATGGTAGAGAAAACCAAGCCATTCAAAAGCAGAATCAAAAAGGTCCAGCCGTTATATATCAGGCCGGTACGGATAGGGCTGGTCAAGAGCAAAATAACGCCGGCTGCATAAAGGCCCCTGAGGCTTCCGCCCAGAATCTGGCCCACAATAAACTGCCAGAGAGGGGTCGGCGAAATCATAACCTGGTCCAGGGCCTTCTCATACAGACGCTGAACACTCATGTTCTGGGCAACTGCGCCAAAGCTGCCGGACATGGTAGCCATGGATACAATACCGGGAATCAGGAAGTTCAGATAAGGCTCACCATTGGAGGTTACCTTGATTCCCATGCCAAAGATAATCAAATACATGATGGGGGATATCATGGAGGCCAGCGTGATTTTATAAAAATCCCGCTTGAATTCCGTCCACTTTTCCCACAGGACCGTCAATATTCCCATGAACAGCTCTCCTTATCCCTGCTTGCGCTCATCCGGCCGTTTTGCCATGCGGCTGACAAACACATCCTCCAGCGTAGCATTGCGCAGGGCTGCGCCGCTGCCCGCTGCCTCCAGATAGCGAATGGCCTCCGAGCGGTCCTTAAAATAGGTGCTCTTCAGGTTTTCGTCTGCAGTTTCATCCACAGCATAATTCCCCAACTGGTCAATCAGATTCTGGGGGGTGTCCACCACATCCAGCACACCGTCGTTCATCAGGGCAACCCGGTCACACAGGGACTGGGCCTCATCAATGAAATGGGTAGTCAGCAAAATAGTGAGATTGCGGTTGTTCAGCTTGCGAAGCAGATTCCACATCTGGCGACGGGCTAAGGCATCCATGCCCGCCGTAGGCTCATCCAAAAGCAGAATTTCCGGCTCAATCATTAGGGACCGGCAAATCATCAGCTTGCGCTTCATGCCGCCGGAGAGAAAACGTACGGTTCTTTTGCGGAACCTGGATAAGCCGGCAAATTCCAGCAGTTCTTCGGTTTTCGCCAGCCGTTCCTTTCTTGGCATGAAGTAAAGCATGCCCTGATAGGCCATGACCTGCTCCACCGTCATATCCGCGCGCATGGAAAATTCCTGGGTTACCACGCTGATTTTACGCTTTTGGGTGGATGCCTTGCGGGAAAGCGGCACACCGTCAATGCATATCTCCCCCTCTGTGGGCAGCAGAATGGTAGAAAGCATGCTGATAGTGGTGGTTTTCCCGGCACCGTTTGAACCCAAAAGGCCAAAAAACTCACCGGTTTCAATAGTCAGATTCAAGTGGTCTACGGCTGTGAAGTCATCAAACTTTTTTGTTAGGTTCTTTATTTCTATCATAGCTGTTTCGCCTTTACAAATAAGGGCAGCCGAAATGGGCTGCCCTTAAAGAATTGTATTACTTCTCGCTGTTCTCCCGAATGACAATGAGAGAATAGTAACCGGCATCGTCCGGAATCTCATCCACACTGCGGTAGAGCTTCTCGGTTTCCATGCCGCAGTTTTCAACCATCTGCGCACGCAGGTTCTGCTCACGGATGGCAGCCTTAACCAAAGGCATCTTGGAAGCCGCCTTCATCAGCACCTTGGTGCCGGGCAGCTTAAGGGCCGACTCAATGTCATAGCTGGAAGGAATAACATGCAGCTGCTCGCTGCGGTCAACCAGACTGTCGTTCATGCGGCTGCTGGATGCGCAGAAGGAGGGAATGCCGTTAATGATTTCGGTCTCATAGCCCATTTCTTGCACAAGGCGGTGAATGTAAATGTAGGTAGAATAAATGGTCGGGTCACCGAGGGTCAGATAGGCAACGTCCTTCCCCTGCTCCAGCTCTTTGGCAATGGCCTCAGCAGCGGCCCGGTAGCCACTGGCCAGCACGACAGGGTCCTTGGTCATGGGAGTGACCAAATTCAGGCATTCCTTGGCATCAATATTCTCTACAATGCCGGAAGCTATTTTATAGCTGACTGCATGCTCCTTGCCATCGGCAGGAACTGCAATCACAGCGCTGTTCTGAATGGTCTCAACGGCCAGATAAGTCATCATTTTCGGGTCGCCGGGTCCTACGCCAACACCGTACAGTTTTCCTTTCATATGTACCTCCAAGCGTGTTATCTGTTATGGCAAACCGGATGGATACCGGTCTTTCTTCAAGCAATACGGCTTTCAACCGTATCCTAATTATTATAGCTTGACCACAAGCTTTTTGCAACCTCTATTGCGGTCTATTTAGACAAATCCTTATAACAACAGGCACGAAAAATGCATACAAGCTTATGGTGTTCGGCTCTTCACACATTCTTAAGCAAAAGCTAAGGGCCTCCCCATTGTCCCGGCCCACGGAATCTGTTATACTGCTGTTGGTAAGCTTTGATTTCCTATTTAGGAGGTATTTTTATGAACTATTGTACTGCTTGCGGCGAAAAGCTGACGGCAGATTCTCGTTTTTGCCCCAACTGCGGTGCAGAGCTGAAGCCCGCTCCGACAGTGGAAAGCCTCTCACAGGGTGGAATGGCCGTACAAGCCGCCCCTGCCCCTGAAGCAGAAAAAGCTCCGGCCAAAGAGGCCTTTTCCCAACAGAGGGACGATAGCTTGGCCTATCGGGTCAAGCTGAATTCTCTGGGCTTTTCCAGTCTTCCGGCAGCCGTCCGGCTTCTGCAGGATACTCTCCATTACAGCGCCGAAGACGCCCGTTGCTATTTGAAAACCGCCCCGGTGGAGATTACCACGGACATGCCCCTGGACCGTGCTCAGGAGCTGGCCGATATTCTAGCCAACAGCGGCCTAAACGTTTCTGTTGTTAGCCCGGACCAGGTGGAGCAGGTAATTCAAGGCCGTGCCACCATTGTCAATAATTACTATATGAACCCAACGCCGGAGGTTGTATCCCCCAAGAATCGACTGGCAGCAATCCTGCTCTGTTTTTTCTTTGGTGTTTTCGGCGTACACCGTTTTTATGCAGGCAAAATCGGCACCGGTATTCTTTGGCTGTTCACTTTTGGCTGCTTTGGCATCGGATATCTGATTGATTTTATTTTGATTTGCTGCGGCGTATTCAAAGACAAGGACGGACTCCCGATAAAAACCATGTAAGCTAAGCCAACAGGCTGTCCCTTCGGGGGCAGCCTGTTTTTATTCCAAAGCCTCTAAGTAAGTGATTACGTCCAGTAAATTTTTTTCTATGCTCTCCGCCAAGGCCATCATTTTCTCATTGGCCGGAAGCAGGTCCGGCACCATAAGGGGCCGCAGTCCTCCGGCTTGTGCCGCCCGAATGCCGTTGTAGGAGTCCTCAATGGCAAAGCAACGCTCCGGCTCCAGCTCCAGTGCCTGACAGGCTTTCAGGAAAATATCCGGGGCAGGCTTGCTGCGTTCCACCATGTCGCCGCCGATTACCGCATCAAAAAAGTCCAGGAGTCCCGCCGCTTTCAGCTCGTCAGTCACAACGGCGTGACGGGTGGAGGATGCCAGGGCTATGCCCTTTCCCCTGGTCTTCAGCCAGGTCAGCAGTTCCCTTATCCCCGGCTTTAGGGGCAGGCGGCCTCCGGAATAGCGGCTGTGGTATAGGGCCGAGGCCTCCCCATTAAAGGAATCAAAGGGAAAGTCCTGGCCGTAATACTCCAATACAATTTCACGGGTTCGGGTTTTATTGGTTCCAATACAGGCAAAAACCACGTCCTCCACATGGTCGAGACCATGCTTTTTGCCGGTTTCCTGCCAGCACTTCAGAACCTCCCGTTCCGAATCAAAAATCACGCCGTCCATGTCAAAAACAACGGCATCAAAAGCTAACATATTGCCCTCCTTTATCTGACATGATTCCTGTAAAGAAAGCCCGTACAGCTGTCTTATTTTATCTTATCCAGACAGGGACAGTCATAGTCAAAAAGAATCATGTTGATGTTCACCGGGTTATACTCTTTATTTAGAATGCAGCCCCGCACAATAACATCCGGCTTGCTGCTTTGGCTTAAGGTCCAGCCAGCCCGCCCCATTAGGTCCAGTGTATCCTCCAGGCTCAGCCGTAAGGACAGGCAGAGGGCTAGTGCCGTATACTTGTTGGGGTGATAATCCTTATCCCCCTGTATTTTGGAGTACACCTGCTTGGAAATGTAATTCTTATATACCTGAGGACCGGACAGCTGCCGCTGGTCAATTATTTCAAACAGCCGTTCCTGAAAGGTTTTGCCTGCATTCTTCAGCATGGCATCCAAATCCACATAGGCAGGCGCCGGTGCTGAAGGTGCCGCCGACAAAGGCTGGGGCAAGGCCGGGGCGACTGTCGCGTCAGAAAAGCCCTCAAGCCGCGTCTCCTCCTTCGCCTCTTCCCGACGGAAGGGCCGGACTTCCGCATCCGCAGCCAAGCCTGCAGCAAAGGAAAGGGCTTCTTCCTCTTCCACCCCTTTTGTGGAGGCTTTTTGCTTTTCCTTTCCCAAAAGTCGGTTCCCCAAGGCCCCCCTTGAAGCTCCCCTTCGGTTCTGCCTATACTCTCTCCGATAGGCCTCTTCCACATAAACCGAGTCCACATAGGCGCGGACCTTATCCACAAGCTGACCGGACAGCTCAAAGGCCTCTTTATTGAAAACCACGAGGGTAACCCTCATGCTGTGCTCCAGCAGAAAGGGCTGAATCACAGACAGGGCCGTCTGCAGAGCTTTATCCTTGGGGAAGCCGTAGCTTCCGGTCGCAATAAGGGGAAAGGCTATGGACCGGCATTTCAGCTTTAGGGCCAGCTTCAGGCAATTCTCATAGCAGGCCCGCAGGATGTCCAGTTCACCATGACTGCCGCCCTGCCATTCCGGCCCTACGGTGTGCAGAATGTACTTAGCCTTCAGCCGGAAGGCCGGAGTTTCCGCAGCCTGACCCGGCAGCATGTGGCCTATCTTCTGCCTTTCCCTCAGCAGGAGTTCCGCCCCGGCGGCTTCATAGATGGCGCAATCGGTGCCCCCGGCATAAATGGGCCGGGGATTGGCCGTATTCACAATGGCATCGGCCTTGACTTTGGTGATATCCTGACGAATGATTTGAAATGACATGGCAAAGCCTCCCGCATTCTGCTTGTCTTTGTTTTATTATACCATAGATAAAAGACGAAAAACAGGACTGCCGTCAGGCAGTCCTTGCTTTAATCCTTGGGCATCAGCAGACGATACATGCGCTCCAGCTCCCGGGCATCCATCAAAATCGGCACGGGATACAGGGGGTTGGATTCTGCATCGGCATGGCGGGCCATTACCGGAATATCCTCCTCCCGGATTTCCGGGAGGAGCTTGGGAATCTCCATAAGGCGATTCATCTCCCACACCCAATCCACAAAGGCGCGAGCCCCTTCCCTGTCCCCGGCAGCAGCATCCACCATGCCGCAAAGCCGGGCCAGCTTAGCCAGCTTGCCGTGGATGACCGAGCCGTATTCCTCCAGAAAATAGGGCAAAATAACCGCATTGGCCAAGCCGTGGGCGGTTCCGTACTGGCCCCCTAAGGAATGGGCAATACCGTGAACATAGCCAACATAGCTACGGGTAAAGCTGACACCGGCACAGTAAGCAGCCCGCAGCATGTTCTGCCTGGCTTCCAGATTCTCGCCGTCCTGATAGGCCGTGTAAAGGTTCTCGTAAATCAGCTTAACGGCTTCCTCGCTCATGGCCCGGGTTAGGGACGTGGTGCTGTTGCCGATATAGGCCTCTACCGCATGGGTCAGGGCATCCAGGCCCGTGGTGGCCGTCAGCATGGGGGGCAGGCCGGTAGTCAGCCGTGGGGCCAGAATGGCATAGTCCGGAATCAGCGGAAAATCGTTAATGGGATATTTGTAATGATGCACGGCATCGGTAATCACCGCAGCCAGGGTGGTCTCGCTTCCCGTTCCGGCCGTAGTGGGCACAGCGATGAGCAGCGGGCCCTTTTTGTTCACCTTCAGGATGCCCCGCATTTGTGGTATGCTCTTGCGAGGGCGGGCCAGTCTGGCCGCACAGCCCTTGGCGCAGTCCATGGAGGAACCACCGCCAACGGCAATAATGGCCCCGCACTTGCCCTGCAGGTAAAGCTCACGGGCCTGCTCAACATTGTCAATGGTGGGGTTGGGAATGGTGCCGTCATAGATATGGCAGGCAATGCCATGGTCGGCCAGGCACTGCTCCAGAAAGGCGGTCAGCCCCAGGCCTCTCACCGACTTATCGGTAACCAGCAGGATGCTTTTAATCCCCTTTTCTTCCAAAACCGCCACACCGTCTGCCAGCAGATTCAGCTGCTTAGGTTCCCGATAGGGCAGAATGGGGATAGCTATCTTAAAGCAGGTCTGAAAGACACGGCAATAGAGCTTTTTGATTCTATTCACTGTATAATCCTCCGAAATTCATGTTCTGCGGGACTGCTTTCGCTTGCCCGCTTCTTCTCCAGCCGGAGAAGGGCTGCTTTTCTCTCGGTTCCGCCAGCATATCCGGTCAGGCTTCCATTGGCCCCCAACACCCGGTGGCAGGGCAAAAAAAGGGACAGGGGATTTCGGCTAACCGCTCCCCCAACAGCTCTGGCCGAGCTTGGACGGCCTCCCCGCCTTTGACTCAGCAGCTGTGCCAGCCGGCTATAGGTTGTGGTCTCACCATAAGGAATCTCAGCCAGCAGCTGCCATACTGCCAGCTGAAAAGCTGTACCCTTGGGGGCAAGCCTTGGACATCCGGGCAAGGGCTTGCCGGCAAAATAGGCGTCCAGCCAAAGCGCCGCCTCATCCAAAACCGGCAGACTTCCCCGTCCATATTCCCCGGTCAGTCCCCGGCCTTCGTAGCGCTGGCCTACAAACCAGCATCCAATCAGAGCCTCGCCTTGGGCCGCCAGCAGCACTTCCCCCAGGGGGGAAAAATAGACGGCGGTAACCACAGGCTCCCTGCGATCAGTCATACACAAAGGAAGCTCCGGCAAATTCCTTGCCGGCGAAGGACTGAATCACCACATCCACTGTCTCCGCATTCACCTGGGGCATGGTCTTGCGGATATGCTCCCGGACGCATTCAACGGCAATGCGGTCCATGCCGGCCTGTTCCCGACGGTACAAAGGGGCTTCCCACTGATTGGGAAACAGCACCGTAATGTTCTCATCCCGATAGGCTTTGATGGATTTTCCATACATCACCTTAACAAAATTTACCCGAACATTTTCCATGGCATACTGCTTGCCCTTGTCACCCATTTCTTCCATGACATGCTGCAGCTCACCATCATGGGTATCCATCATCAGCACCACCATCTTTTTATCCGTTTTCTTTGTAAACAGTCCCATAAAGCACCTCCGTCTTTTTCGCTATAGTGTATCATATCCCCTGGCATTTGCCAACCATCTGTATGAATGGGCTTTCATTGCCTGTTGCCAAGGCCTTTTGCCTATGATACAATGAAACATACGTAAAGGAGGCGGCCGGAATGACTCTTCAGGAATCTGCAGAAATGTATCTGGAAACTATTTACATATTGACCCAAAGCAAGCCGGATATCCACGCCATTGACGTTGTGGAATACATGGGCTTCTCCAAGCCCAGTGTCAGCCGGGCCCTAAAAATACTCAGAGAAAACGGTTATCTGGAGATTGACCAAAATCACCATCTCGCTCTTACCGACAGCGGCAAACGGGTTGCCGCTTCCATGTACGAGCGCCACACCATCCTGACCCGCTGTCTGATTCGCCTGGGGGTTTCCCCGGAAACCGCAGAGAAGGATGCCTGCCGTATGGAGCATGTCATCAGCGAGGAAAGCTTTGAAGCTTTAAAAAAGCATAACGCCGCCCAGGAAGCAAACTGAGCCGCCGGACATCCGGCGGCTTTTTCTTTTTGTTGACAAAAGCCTGTTTCAATGATAAACTGCCTTAATGTTACAGGTGTTACATTAAAAGGAGGGCTTCATGGCAAGAGAAAACAAATCCGCTTCACAGATTGTACAGAGCTTTATTCGTCTCATGCAGGATCACACCTACAACGAAATCTCCATTTCTGATATTACCCGTGAGGCCAAGGTTTCCCGCATTACCTTCTATCGGAATTTCAATTCCAAGGAAAACGTCATGATGGCCTTTATCAATGATGTGGTAATTGAAATTCAAACGGCCGTTGCTGCTAATCAGCAGGACGCCACGCTGGAAGG
>JAKSQI010000061.1 GCA_024404215.1 Oscillospiraceae bacterium | reverse complement strand
TTCTTGCGTTCCTTCATTCTGGGGTCACGGGTCAGCAGACCGGCAGCCTTCAGAGGTGCGCGGTAGCCTTCCTCAACCTGCAGCAGAGCACGAGCAATGCCGTGACGGATAGCACCGGCCTGACCAGTAACACCGCCGCCGCATACGGTGGCTTCTACATCAAACTTGCCGGTAACACCCAGCAGCTCCAGGGGCTGACGAACAAGCAGCTTCAGGGTCTCCAGACCGAAGTAGTTGTCAATATCACGGCCGTTAATGGTGATAGCACCGGTGCCGTCGGGAATCAGGTGAACTCTGGCAACAGAAGACTTTCTTCTGCCGGTTCCATACTTGTAAGGCTTCTTGCTGGTATACATGTTCGCTTACCTCCTTATTCCTGAGTCCAGGCAACAGGCTGCTGAGCCTGGTGCTTGTGCTCGGCACCCTTGTAGATGTGCAGACGGGTCAGTGCGCTGCGGCCCAGAGTGTTCTTGGGCAGCATGCCCTTAACAGCCAGCTCCATAGCCAGCTCGGGACGCTCAGCCATCAGGGTCTTGTACTGAGTTTCCTTCAGACCGCCAATCCAGCCGCTGTGACGACGATAGTACTTCTGTACCAGCTTGTTGCCGGTCAGAACAGCCTTCTCAGCGTTTACAATGATTACGAAATCGCCGCAGTCAACGTTGGGAGTGAAATCGGGCTTAACCTTGCCGCGCAGCAGGTTGGCGGCTTCTACAGCGGTACGGCCCAGAGGCTTGCCGGCTGCATCGATTACATACCACTTGCGGGAAACGGTCTCGTTCTTTGCCAGTGTAGTAGACATAGTGTTTCCTCCATATAGAAATATAATATTGACAGATGAAAGGGGCCACGGTTTCCCGTGACGTGCCTGTAATTTATACCATATAAGCCTTAGCCCTGTCAACACTTTGTTTCCATTATTTTTGTTTTGAATATTAGGAGCTTTAAAATGCTCCGTTTTTCGCCGTTTTACGCCAAAATACTCATTTTCAATTTTAAAATTTATTCTTTCCCAGTGCATGACGGTATCGTTTACAAGGTTGACTCACCCATGCTATAATAGCTTACACCATATAATATAAGGAGGATGACTCCCATGCTGAGAATGGACCACTTTAATTTTAATGTACTGGATCAGGAGAAGAGCCTGAAGTTTTATAAGGACGCTTTGGATTTCGAACCCAAGCGCACCATGGAAGCGGAGGATGGCTCCTTCAAACTGGTATTCATCGGCAATGATGATGCCCCCTTCTGCATTGAACTGACCTGGCTGCGGGACCGCACCGAGCCCTATGACCTGGGAGAAGGGGAAATTCATCTTGGCATTGTGTCTGACCACTTTGAGGAAATGCACGCCCGCCACAAGGAAATGGGCATTATCTGCTTTGAAAACGAGCAGCTGGGTGTATACTTCATTGAGGACCCGGACGGCTACTGGATTGAGATTATCCCTGCCCGCTAAGGAAACGGGGAGAAGCTCCTTTGCTGAGGCAAGGGAGCTTTTTTTGCCCTAGGGCCCACGGGAAAACGCCCCCCTGCCGGGGCAGGGGGGCGGTGTTACTGGATGTCAGATAGGTCGTAGGGGGTGTTCTGATATACGAAGTAATTCAGCCAGTTGGAGTAAATCAGATTGGCGTGGCTTCGCCAGGTTACGACAGGGGCCTGGGTGTCATCATCGTTGGGATAATAATTTTTGGGAACCTCAATGGGAAGCCCTGCGTTTTTATCCCGCAGGTATTCCTTCTCCAGAGTATCTACATCATATTCCGAGTGGCCGGTGATAAAAATCTGGCGGCCGCCGGAGGTGTACATGGCGTAGATGCCGGCTTCCTGAGAGGAGGCGGCTATTTTCAGCTCCGGGACGGCTTCCACATCCGCTCGGCGGATTTCCGTATGGCGGGAATGGGGAACCATGAAGGTGTCATCAAAGCCCCGCATCAGCATGGCGTTTTTATATTCAACCTGATGGGGGAAAACGCCGAAGAGCTTTTTATCCAGGGGATACTTGGGAACCCCATAATGATAATACAGGCCGGCCTGAGCGCCCCAGCAGATATGGAAGGTACTGTAGACGTTGGTCTTGGTCCATTCCATAATCCGGCAGAGCTCGTCCCAGTATTCGACCTCTTCAAAGGGCATCTGCTCAACCGGTGCACCGGTAATAATCATGCCGTCGTATTTGCTGTCCTTGACCTCGTCAAAGGTTTTGTAGAAGCTGAGAAGGTGATCCTGAGAGGTGTTTTTGGAGTCATGGGTGACGGTATGCATCAGGTCAACCTCAACCTGAAGGGGGGTGTTACCCAATAGGCGGGCTAGCTGTGTTTCTGTGGTAACCTTGGTGGGCATCAAATTCAAAATGAGGATGCGCAGGGGACGGATATCCTGAAGCGCAGCCCGGGTTTCCTTCATAACAAAGATGTTTTCGTTCTGCAGCACCTGAGCGGCAGGAAGTTCGTTGGGAATTTTAATGGGCATGAGTGTTTATACCTCTTTCGCGCCTTTGGGGCGGTAATTAAATCTGAGCCAGAGCCTGATCAATATCGGCAATCAGGTCATCCGCGCCTTCAATGCCGACAGACATGCGAATCAGGTCGGCGGATACACCGGCGGCCAGCAGCTCTTCATCGTTCATCTGGCGGTGGGTGGTGCTGGCCGGATGCAGGCAGCAGGTGGCAGCATCGGCAACATGGGTGGCGATGTTGGCAATCTGCAGCTTCTGCATAAAGTCCTGAGCGGCCTGACGTCCGCCCTTAACACCAAAGGAAATAACACCGCAGGAGCCGTTGGGCAGGTACTTCTGACCCAGCTCATAGTATTTATCGGTGGGCAGGCCGCAGTATTTAACCCAGGCGACCTTTTCGTGCTGCTGCAGGTGCTGAGCAATTTTCAGGGCGTTTTCGCAGTGACGCTGCATGCGAACATGGAGGCTCTCCAGCCCCAGGTTCAGCACAAAGGAGTTGAAGGGGGAGGGAACACTGCCGAAATCACGCATGAGCTGGGCGGAAAGCTTGGTGATAAAGGCGCCCTCAAGGCCGAACTTCTCGGTATAGGTGACGCCGTGATAGCTTTCGTCCGGAGTGGTCAGTCCGGGGAACTTGTCTGCGTGGGCGTTCCAGTCAAACCTGCCGCTGTCAACAATGGCACCACCCATGACAGAGGCGTGGCCGTCCATGTACTTAGAGGTGGAGTGAATGACAATATCAGCGCCCCACTCAAAGGGACGGCAGTTGATGGGGGTGGCAAAGGTGTTATCCACAATCAGGGGTACTCCGTGGGCGTGGGCCACCTTGGCGAACTTCTCAATATCCAAAACGGTAAGGACGGGGTTGGCAATGGTTTCACCGTAAACCAGCTTGGTGTTGGGGCGCATGGCTGCAGCCAGCTCTTCCTCCGTGCAGTCCGGGTCAACAAAGGTAACGTCAACGCCCATGCGCTTCATGGTAACACTCATGAGGTTGAAGCTGCCACCGTAAATGGTGGAGGAGGACACGATATGATCCCCACAGGAGCAGATGTTAAAGAGGGCGAAGAAGACGGCAGCCATGCCGGAGGAGGTCAGGATGGCAGCAGTGCCACCTTCCAGTGCGGCAATTTTAGCTGCAACGGAATCGCTGGTGGGGTTAGCCAGACGGGTGTAGAAATAGCCGTTGGCTTCCAGGTCAAAGAGCTTGGCCATATCATCGCCGCTGGTATAGCGGAAGGTTGTGCTTTGAATCAGGGGAAGCTGACGGGGTTCGCCGTTGCCGGGGGTATAGCCGGCCTTTAGGCACTTGGTATCTTGGTTCATATATATCACCTTTCTGTTAGCGGATTATTCGTTAGGGGTATCGGTCTCGCCGGAGGAAGCACCGGAATCGCCGCCGGAGGAGGCACCGGAATCGCCGCCGGAGGAAGCACCGGAATCGCCGCCGGAGGAGGCACCGGAATCGCCGCCGGAGGAGGCGCCGGAATCGCCGCCGGAGGAAGCGCCGGAATCGCTGTCCGAGGGAGTGCCGGCATTACTGCCGGAATTGTTACCAGAGGAAGAGGAGGAACTGCTGCTGTTAGAGGTGGAAGAGGAAGCCGCGGCAGGGCCTACCAAAATCACGCGGTCCTGGGTGGAGTAATCGCTGCGGTCCAGATATTCGGTACGAATCAGCTTGCCGTTGCCGTCATAGAAATTCTGATAGGTGTCAACGCTGTAGCCAGTGTGGCCCGGAGTATCCACCTTGGTGGTGCCGGGGGCCAAACTGTTATCGGTTTTTTCCACCACACGATAGTTATAGGTTCCAACAACCTCGTGGGTAATTTCAATGTAGCCGTCGTCTGTCTTAGTGCCGTACATGTTGATGTAAAGGGTAGAGCCGGAAACATAGGATTCAATTTTAATGGGGTAATCCATGGTGTTCTGGAATTTGAAATCGCAGCTGCCCCAGGCAACGGTGGCATCAATGCCCAGCGGCAGATAGCTGACCAGGAACATGTGATTGGCCCGTTCAACAATGTTCAGATTGTTGTGAATGGCACAGCAATAGAGGGAGGAGGAAACCTGGCAGATGCCACCGCCGACATCCGGCACGGACTTGCCGCCAATGTAGGAAATGCCTTCACGGAAGCCTCTGGCGTAGGTTCTTTCCCCTACGGTGTCGTTATAGGAGAAGATTTCACCGGGATTGAGGATGGTACCGTTGACAAATTCAGCGGCCAGACGAATGTTGGTAATTCGGTTGCTGGAGCTGCCTACCAGAGTAGTTTCACAGTGGTGCAGGTTATCCCGGAAGAGAAGCTCTTCCAAATTGTCAGCGGTAACGGTGGGCTCGGTATGGGTGAGGGTAATAATGACGCTGTCACCGGGGGAAGCTGCGGCATAATCAGCCTTGGCCTTGTCCAAATCAAAGGTGATGCCTTCGGAAGCAGGGGTAACGCCGCCGGTGGCTTTGTCATAGCCGGCGTTAACAGCATCTACATGAATGGATTCAAAAAGCTGATCCAGATTAATATCCTGCACCTGCTGGGCGGGCATGGCATAGGCCCAGCTTTTGCCGCTTTCAACTGCGGTTTTCAAACCGTCGGCCAACAGATTGGCAATTTCCTCCCCGTTCAAAGGAGTAATGCCGGCACCCTTGGTCAGGGTAATGGTATCGCCATCCTGCTGCATGGGTGGAAGGCCGGCCAGCTGATTATAGGCATCCACAGCAGCGGATACTTTGTTCAGCAGGGGCTGCTGGTCATAATTGGCATATATATCTTCAGTCAGGTTCAGGGTTCCCTTGGCAGTGTAGTAGGTAATGGCATTAGTGATGGGGTTGCCGTTGCGGCCGTAGGCCATGGCTTCTTCCGCCAGAGCCTTAGCGCCGGAGGCAATGCCAACCTCGCTGGGGGTAATGCAGATAACCTGGCCGTTGGGGAGGGTCAGTGCGGCCTCCAGATTCTCGGCAACAGTGCCGCTGAGGGCCGCTTCGGCCTCCTCGCGGGTCAAGCCGGAAACATCCTGACCGTTGATGGTCACACCGGGGTAGATGGTATCCAGCTTGTCTACCCGGTCCATCAAATAATAACCCGTGCCGGCAGCACCCAAAATAATAATGCCGGCAGCTATGCCGATAACGGCACCCACGGCTCGGCCCTTGGAACGGCCTCTGGGGTGGGAAGATTTGTGTGAGGATTTGCGGCTCATCAGCTTCATACAATCAATTCCTTTCAGGTCTTGGGAAGGGGCATCAGATTCCTCGGAACATGCCCTCGTCTTTTGCTTCGTTAAGAATAACGGCCCGGTCAGCCCGGCGAATCAGAAGGTCAGGAGACCATTCTGCGGGTTCCGTGCGTCCGCCTACAATCTGGGCATCCAGAACCTGACCAATCAGAACATTGGAAATCAGGAAGCCCTTAGGGGTGAAGTGCCAGAAACCATTGCTTTCAACAGCCCAGCCATAGCCGGCACAGGTGGTCAAACGGTCTTCAATGCCGGAAAAATCGGCGGGGTAGATGCGGCGGTATTCTTCGGCACATATGCCACGGTTGGTTCGAAGACCCAGCATCAAATATTCACTGGCTCTTTCAAAAGCATTGATTTTTTCATACTGGTCTACAATGGGACCACCTTCTGCTAAAGCGGAGCAGTAGCCCTCAATGCTGGCCAGATTTCCGAAACGGCAGCTGCCAATGAAGGAATGGGCCGCAGCCCCAAATCCAAGATACTCTGCTCCGGTCCAGTATTTCAGGTTGTGGCGGGACTCATAGCCCTTTTTAGCAAAATTGGAAATCTCATACTGACGGTAGCCCTGACGGGTCAGATACTCAACGGCATACAGGTACATGTCTGCCTGAGTGTCATCATCCGGAAGAAAGGGGCTATCCTTAAGAATGTACATTTCTGTGTTTTCGGCCAGCTTCAGGCCGTAGCAGGAAATATGGTCCGGCTTCAAGGCCATGGCACGGGATAAATCCTCAGCCCAAAGCTCGCGGGTCTGACCGGGGAGACCATACATTAAATCAATGCTGATGTTTTTAAATCCGGCGGCGCGAGCGGCAGCAACGGCCTGCTCTGCCTGGGCGTAGGTGTGCAGTCGCCCGATTTTTTTCAAAATTTCGTCGTTGGTGGACTGAACACCGATGGAAATCCGGTTAAAACCGGCTTTGCGCATGCTCTTGAGTTCTGCAAGTGTGACGCTGTCCGGATTCATCTCTGCAGTAATCTCGCTGTCCAGCAGCAGACGCCCGTTGGTTTTAATGGCATTCAAAACCTCAATCAGGCGGGAGGCACCATAAAGGCTGGGAGTTCCTCCTCCAAAATAGACTGTGTCGGTATAGTAGCCGGCGAGCTGGGGGGCAGACTCCCGAATATGTGCCAGCAGTGCCTTGTGATACTTCGGCATCAGGGCGGAGCTGCCTGCCAGCGAATAGAAATCGCAGTAGGAGCATTTTCTGGCGCAGAAGGGAATGTGAACATAAATACCCAGAGTTTTATCCATATGAGACACCGCCTTTCCTTCAAAGATACTAATATATATAGATACAGAATAATATAGTACCAAATTTGAAGGAAAGAGACAATACCTTCCGTGAACTTTCTCCGCTTTCGTGCAGGACTTGCCTTTTTTTCAAAAAGCACTTTTAAAGTGCCGAAAAGGGGAGTATAATTAGCTTGAAGGTTTGCGGCATATCTATGGGCCGCTATTATAAGAGTATTATGGGAGGCAAAACACTATGAGCATTGCAACCGGTATTACCGGCTTTGGCCGCATCGGCCGCCTGGTTCTGCGTGCCAGCACCGAGTATCCCGACATTGACATCCGGGCTATCAACTCTACTTATCCTACGGACTACATGGTATATATGCTGAAGTACGATACCATTCAGGGTCGTTGGGATGCCGAACTGGATTACACCGATCATTCCATCATCATCAACGGAAAAGAAATTCCGGTAATGAGTGAGAGAGACCCTGCCAATTTGGATTGGGGTAAATACGGTGTAGACTATCTGATTGAAGCCACCGGCAAGTTTAAGACTCTTGCCAAGTGCCAGGCTCATCTGGACGCCGGCGCCGGCAAGGTTGTTATTACCGCTCCCTCGGATGATGCCCCCATGTTTGTGTGTGGTGTTAATACCGATTCTTACGATTCTTCCATGCGCATTGTATCCAATGCCTCCTGCACCACCAACTGCCTGGCTCCTGTTGCCAAGGTGCTGAATGATAAGTTCGGCATTGCTGATGGTCTGATGACCACCATCCATTCCGTTACGGCAACCCAGAATACCGTAGATGCCAAGTCACTGAAGGACTGGCGCGGCGGCCGTGCGGCTTCCTACAACATCATCCCTTCTTCTACCGGTGCTGCCAAGGCCGTTGGCAAGGTTATTCCTGAGCTGTCCGGCAAGCTGACCGGCATGAGCATGCGTGTACCTACCATTGATGTATCGGTTGTTGATTTGACGGCCAACCTGAAGACTCCGGCCACTTACGCCGAAATCTGTGCTGCCATGAAGGAGGCCTCTGAGGGCGAACTGAAGGGCATTTTGGGTTACACGGAGGATATGGTAGTTTCTTCTGACTTTATCCACGATTCCCGTATTTCTATCTTCGATGCCAAGGCAGGCATTGCTTTGACCGATACCTTCGTTAAGGTGGTTTCCTGGTATGACAACGAGTGGGGCTATTCCTGCAAGTGTGTTGAACTGGTTCGCCACATGGCCAAGGTTGACGGAAAGGCTTGAGTATGAATTCTTGCGGCTGCAATTTCTGCAGCCGCTTTTTCTTGCTCGAATAAGGCTTGCGAAAATCAGGAAAACAGTGATATAATAAACTGTCTTGTTAGGCGCACAGCGTCGGGGACTAAAAGAAGTAAGACGAATAATTAAGATATAAGAAAGGAAAACGATTATGGGCTCTAAGTATTCACATGTATTTTCCCCTATCAAAATCCGCGGTATTGACTTTAAAAACCGTATCACTCTGGCACCCCCTTCCCCCAACCTGGCAAGCTCCAGCGGCCTGGTAACCCCTGAGTTTGTAGACTGGTTCCGGATGTTTGCCCGGGGCGGCGTTACCACCCTGTATGTTGGTAACTGCTCCGTAGATATTACCGAGTGCAAGGACGAGGCTTATCAGCTGGACATGGCCAATGAGCTTGGCATTC
>JAKSQI010000060.1 GCA_024404215.1 Oscillospiraceae bacterium | reverse complement strand
ACTTCGGTGGTTCGAATCCACCCTCCTCCACCACAAAAACACCACCTTTTAGGTGGTGTTTTTGTTTCAAGCCTTCCGTTTTTCCGGAAGGTTTTTTATTTTCCCCCTTGACTTTCTCTTCAAGCTGTATTATTGTACTACTACGCTAATACAGTAATACAGTCAAGGAAGGAGTGGTGTCCGTGGTATGGAAGCTGGATAAATCCCGTCCGGTCTGCCCCCAGATTACCGAGCAGCTCTGCGTTCTCATCAGCAGCGGGGCTTTTCAGCCCAACGAAAAGCTCATGAGCGTGCGGGAGGTGGCAGTAGCAGCCGGCGTAAACCCAAACACCGTACAAAAGGCCTTTGAACAGCTGGAGGCCAAGGGGCTGACTTACTCACTGCGAGGCTCCGGCTGGTATGTCGGAGAAAACGCAGAGGCAGCCCGGGAGGAAACAGAAAAGCTGCTGTATGCCAAAGCAAAGCTGTTTTTTGAAGACATGCGGGCTCTGGGCTTCAGCGATGATGCCATAAAAGCTTATACAAAGGAGTGGGAGGAATGAGTCAATTGTTGCAATGCGAAGGACTGCCCAAGCGCTACGGCGGTTTGACAGCCCTGGACCATATTGACCTTACCCTGGAAAACGGAAGAATCATCGGTCTGCTGGGCCCCAATGGCTCCGGCAAAACCACACTGATAAAAATCATCAACGACCTGCTCAAGCCGGATGACGGCAGCCTGAGGATTCAGGGCATGGAACCGGGAGTGGAAACCAAGAAGCTGGTTGCCTATCTGCCGGACAACAGCTTCCTCAATAGCTGGATGACCGTCAAACAGATTGTCACCATGTTCACCGAGTTTTACACAGACTTCCGTCCCGAGCTAGCCTATGAGATGCTGAGTCAGTTGGGCATTTCCCCGGATTGCAGGCTGAAAACCCTGTCCAAGGGCAACAAGGAAAAGGTTTGTTTGATTCTGATCATGAGCCGCAAGGCCCTGCTCTATGTGCTGGACGAGCCCATTGCCGGCGTTGACCCGGCTACCCGGGATTATATCATCACCACTATCATCAACAACTATAATCCCGACGCGTCCGTTTTAATATCCACCCACCTGATTTCCGATATTGAGCAGGTGCTGGACGATGTCATCTTTATTCAAAACGGCCGGATTACCCTGCACAAATCCGTAGAGGATATCCGGGAGGAAAACGGAAAGTCCGTGGATGAACTCTTCCGGGAGGTATTCAAATGGTAAAGAAACTGATTAAATATGACCTGCTGGCTTATCTCCGTTCCCTTTTCCCCATGGACATGGTTCTGCTGGGCATCGCCCTGCTGACCCGCATCGTTCAATGCTTTGAGCCCAGCGAAGCCAGCACAGGCTACTCTGTTTTCATTACCTCGTCCGTGGTTGCCCTGGTAATCGCCTGTCTGGTTGCTCTGGTAATGACCTTTGTCCTCTGCATCACCCGCTTTTACCGCAGCCTTTTCGGTGCGGAAGGCTATCTGAGCCTGACTCTTCCGGTCAGCCACAGCCAGCACCTTTTGGCCAAGGTTTGCTCTTCCCTGCTGGCCAACCTCTTCACCCTGGTATCCCTGGTTTTGGCCTGGTGCATTGCCTCCTGCGGCGAGCTTTTGACGGAAATCATCAAAGCCCTGCTGTATCTGGTGAAATGGCTGGGTGAGGCCGTAGGCAGCGCTAACCTAGCCCTTTGGGTTCCGGAAGGTTTGGTTTTCCTTGTCACTTCCATCTGCTGTGTATATCTGCTCTGCTATTTCTGCCTTACTCTGGGACAAATGGCACGCAAAAACCGCATTTTGGCAGCCATCGGTGTCTTCTTCGGCTACTATCTGCTGAACCAGTTCTTTGGCACCATCTGCCTGCTGATTGGCATTAATGCACCCCCGTGGCTGGAAAATCTGCTGGAAGCACTGGCCGACATGGAAGAAGGCGCTGTTCACCTCTTCCTCTGCTCCGGCATTGTTTGGACCGTGCTTTGGTCCGTCATTTATGGTTTGCTGATTCGCTTCATCATGAAGCGCAAGCTTAATCTTGAGTAAGGAGGCCATCGTATGAAACGCATTTTAAAAACGACCGTATCCCTCGCTTTAGTCCTCCTTCTCTGCCTGTCCTTATGTTCCTGCGCCCATCTGGACCATTTGCGGGAACGTCGGGCAGAGCTGACCGAAAACGGTGATATTCTCTTTCAGAATAATCGCTATGTTAAGCTGGAGTCCGCCTATCAATCGGTGCTTTCCCAAAACAGATCCGGCGACTTTGGGAATACTGCCATGCTGGTTGAGCCGGAGGTTCCGGATCTACTGGTGGAAGACTTCGGGATTTCCGTCAATTGCAATGATACCAACACACTGATAGACTTCAGCGGCAGCTACTATGTCCGCGAGGATTACCGCGATACCTTGATTGACAAGCTCCGCAACCCCGTTTCCAACATGTTCTGCCTATATGCTTACAGCAGCCAGAAAGACGCTTACACGCACCAGCTGGCAGATCCAAAGTGGCAGGGTTTGCTTAATGCGCTGTCTGAATGGGCTGAATCCGCCTCTTACAGCGGGATTGAACCCTCTGGCGAAGCCATTGAATACTATTGGCCCGAGTATATTTATCACTGCGACAGTGACTTGCTCTTTCTGGTCCGCCCCTTTTCCATTCTGCAGGCCTATAGCACATCCAGCTGGGAGTTCCAAGGCTACTATATTTATGACGACGCATCCATGCGGGCTGTACCCGTTCCGGAGAACTATACAGAAGAAGTATCCCTCTTTATGGACGCCTACCATTTAAAATAAAAGCCGATATGCTCCCATGCCGGCTAAAAGTTCATCGTCTTGCCCCCAAGACGGTGAACTTTTCAAGTCTTGCAGACCTGTTACCGCCTACCGGTTATCCGACTGAATTGGCACAGATTCCTTTTCTCTGCTGCAAGAAACTCATTTACATTATGAAACCATCATGCTATAATTTTTCCATCATAATACTCATACGAGTTTAAGGAGGATAAACCCATGTTTGATATTTCCAACACCGGGCTGCAGAAGGGCAGCCTGGCCGGTGAGGTTGCCGTTATCACCGGTTCTACCAGCAACGTTGGCAAGGGCTATGCACAGGCTTTGGCCTGGGCCGGTGCCAAGGTTGTTATCGTAGGCCGCAATGCCAAGCGCGGCGCTGAAGTTGTTGACACCATCAACGCCGAGAACGGCCCCGACACCGCCATCTTTGTTGCTACTGACGTTTCTTCTGCTGAAGATATCGCCAATTTGAAGGAGCAGGCTATTGCCAAGTTCGGCAAGGTTGACATTTTGCTGAACAATGCCATGGACCTGTCCCTGAATGGCCCCATTCTGGGTTCTCCCATTGAAGAGCTGGATCGAGCTTATGCCATCTCCGCCCGTGCCGTTATGCTGGCAGTAAATGCTTTCGTTCCTGACATGGTTAAGAGAGGCCACGGCACCGTTTGCTTCTCCACCACTCAGTTCCACTATGTTCCCGGCATGCTGGGCGGCAGCATCTATGCAGCCAGCAAGGCCGCCGCCACCTCTGCCATCATGTCCCTGGCCAACGAGGTTAAGGGCACCGGCGTTAACGTCTTCTGCCTGGCCCCCGCCGGCGTAGGTGCTATCAACCCCGATTCCCAGAAGGAAATCACCGAAGAGATGCTGGCCATGAAGATGCCCGGCTTCCCCGGCTTGATTCCTGCTGACGCTTCCGGCGCCGGCATGGTTTGGATGATTCTGCACGGCGCTGAAATGCACGGCACTGGCACTATGATTGGCGATGTTCTGGTTGCCATGAAATATCCCTTCCCCTGCCCCGAAACCATTATGAACTTCCCCAAGAATTACACCCCCGAGATGCCCTTGACCCTGATGTTCTGCTATATGGGTCACGGCTTCCCCGAGGAATAACATCGGCATTCCACGCCCCGTGCCATTAGGCACGGGGCATTTTTTAACAAGACCAATTGAAGCCAGTGATAAACAGATATCAAAGAGAGGGCTTTTTTGCTTTCTTAGCAAATTAAGGGCGTGCGGTTTGCATTGAAAAGCGGAACATGCTATGGTAAAATTACAGACGGTGATTGCTTATGCTGCGCAAACAGCGCTTGACCCATGTGCAGACTATTGCTCTGGGCTATTTTATTATGATATTGCTGGGCACCCTGCTGCTCATGCTGCCCGCCGCCAGCCGTTCCGGAGAATCCACCGGCTTTCTTTCCTGCCTGTTTACGGCCACCTCTGCCTCTTGTGTTACAGGTTTGGTGGTGAAAGACACCTTTACCTACTGGAGTCTGTTTGGTCAGCTTGTGATAATCATGCTGATTCAAATCGGCGGCCTTGGCTTTATGACGATTTCCACCTTTTTCTTCCTCTTCCTGCGTAAAAAGATAGGGCTTCGCAGCCGAGAGGTCATGAGCGAAAGCGTCAATTCCTCCCGGGTTGGTGAGATTTTAGGGCTGACCAGAAAAATCATACTGGGCACCGCGATTTTTGAGTGCGCCGGAGCCCTAGCTCTTGCCTTCCGTTTTGTTCCCCGGTTCGGTTTATGGAAGGGGCTCTACTTCTCGGTTTTTCATTCCATATCTGCCTTCTGCAATGCCGGCTTCGATTTAATGGGCGGAACCGCCCCCTATGCCAGCATGACGGAGTTTTCCGGCGATGTTCTCGTTAATGTTACCCTCTTGCTGCTGATTTTAATTGGCGGTATCGGCTTTGCCGTTTGGTCGGATCTAGCCGAAAAAAAATGGCGGATTCGCCGCTACAGCCTGCACACGAAAGTAGTTCTGGTAACTACAGCCGTTCTGGTTGTTATTCCGGCCCTGCTCTTTTTCCTCTTTGAACGGCAGGTCTCTTCTGCCGGGCGCAGTCTTGGCGAGCAAGTTCTATGCGCTCTTTTCAATGCTGTTACTCCCCGAACTGCCGGCATGAGTACAGTAGATTTGGCTCAGTTATCGGATTCCGGCAAGCTGCTGACAACCATCCTCATGTTTATCGGCGGCTGCCCCGGCTCCACCGCCGGCGGCGTAAAAACCGTTACCGTAGTCGTTATCCTGGCCTATGTGGTATCCGGTTTGAAGGGCTCCACTTATGTTGGCATGTTTGGCCGCCGCATCTCAGAGGACAGCGTCCGCAAGGCATACACAGTTGTCAGCGTAAACCTGCTTCTGGCCCTTTTCGGCACACTGTGCATTACAGCCTCCGGTCTCAATCTTTCCGATGCCATTTTGGAGGCTTTTTCTGCCATAAGCACGGTCGGCCTTTCCACCGGCATCACCAGGGATTTGAATTCCGTCTGCCGTGCCGTCATCATTTTGCTGATGTACTGTGGCCGACTGGGAAGCGTTTCCTTCGCCACGGCCTTGCTGGAGAAGCGGGCCCGTCCGCCGGTAACGGCCCCCTATGAAGAGCTTATCATTGGTTAAGGGAGGAATTATTATGAAATCCTTTTTAATTATCGGCTTGGGTTCCTTTGGCCACCATCTCTGCAAAAGTTTAGCCCAGTACAAGTGCGAAATCATGCTGGCTGACAAGGACTCGGAAAATCTGGAGGATCTGCTTCCTCTGGTCGTTAGCGCTAAGGTTGGCGATTGCACCAACGAAGCCGTACTGAAGAGTTTTGGCGTAGAATCCTTTGATGCCTGCTTTGTCTGTATCGGAGGGAATTTTCAGGAAAGCCTTGAGATAACCAGCCTGCTGAAGGAATTGGGAGCAAAGAAGGTTTTCAGCCGGGCTGATGAACAGGTTCAGGCAAAATTCCTGCTTCGCAATGGCGCAGATGAAGTGATATATCCCGAGTTGGAAGCTGCCGAGCGGCTTGCCGTCAGCGAAAGCTCTGACAATATCTTCAACTGCATTGAATTAACAAAAGAGCACAAGATATATGAAATCAATGTTCTCCCTGCATGGATTGGCAAAAACATGATTGAGTTGGATTTCCGCAAGAAATACAATCTAACGGTTCTGGCTGTACGGCAGGGGGAAGAGCTGATGGTCATGCCCTCTCCGGAGTATCGTTTTCAGCAGGGCGACCATCCCATGGTTTTAGGCCACATCAAGGACATCCAGAAGGTAACCTGACCCAGCTTTGACCGGCAGAAGTCTTCTTCTGCCGGTTTTTTCCCGGAGGAACAACAGATGAATAAGGAACTAATTTCCTATCTGCCCTTGTTATGTAAGGCACAGCTATTTCGGGGCTTGTCAGAGGACGACATGACTCGTGCCCTTCAGCTTTTCCGAGCCCATGTGGTTGGCTACAGCAAAGGGGAATTCCTGCACCACGCAGGCAGCCCTCTATCGGAATTTGCCATTGTTCTGCAGGGAACGGTTCAGGTTTGCTCCGATGACCTGGACGGCAATCGCATGATTATGGCAACTGTTCAAGCCGGCACTGCCTTTGGTGAGTCCCTCTGTTTTTTAAAGGTTCCGGAATCCCCGGTTTATATTTTTGCATCAGAAGCCGCCAAGGTTCTGTGGATGCGGCCGGATGACCTTTTCACTGAAGGTGCCGATGCCTTCCGCTTTTCCCTTCAGAAGCATTTTACCGCTGTCTTGGCCCGACGCACCCTGGACATGAATCAGCGCATCCAGATTCTTTCCAAGCTGACCCTGCGGGAAAAGCTGAACACCTATTTTACGCAGCTCAGCTACCAGGCCGGCAGCCGCAGCTTTACCGTCCCCTTTAACCGTGAGGACATGGCCGCCTATATAGGCACCAATCGCAGTGCCCTTTCCCGGGAACTGTCTGCCATGAAGCGGGATGGTTTAATTGACTACCATCGGCAAGCCTTTCGTATCCTTCGGGACACATAAGGAACATTCAGCCCCGTTTTTGTTGCGATTGCAACGAAAACGGGGCTCATTTTCTGCTATACTGCAACCATCAAAGAAAAGAGGTTATACACCATGAAAAAAACACTTGCTTTCCTGTTAGCCATTTTCCTCATGGTCAGTTTGTTTGCTGCCTGCGGAAAAACCGAATCCACCGAACCGGATGCTCCTGCCGTAACGGAAACCGAAACTCCTGCGGAAGAAGCTCCTGAAGCCGAAGCCCCTGCCGAGGAAGAGGCTCCCGAAGCCGAAGCCCCCGTTGAAGAAGCTACCGAGCCCGAGGAAACTGTTGAGCCCGCCACCATTCGCCTTGGCGGTCTGAAGGGCCCCACCTCCATGGGTATGGTAAAGCTGCTGGAGGATGCCGAAGCCGGCGAAACCTTCAACACCTATGAGTTCACCATGGCTGCTGCTGCCGACGAGCTGACTCCCCTCCTGCTGAAGGGCGAATTGGACGTTTTGGCCGTTCCGGCCAACCTGGGCTCCGTCCTCTACAACAATTCCGAGGGAGCTGTACAGATGTTGGCCGTTAACACCCTGGGCGTTATCTATATCGTAGAAAAAGGCGGCGAAACCGTTACCGATATGGCAAGCCTGAAGGGCAAGACCATCTATGCTACCGGTAAGGGTTCGACCCCTGAATATGCCCTGGCCTACCTGCTCAGCGAGTACGGACTGGATATGGAGACCGATGTTACCGTTGAATGGAAGAGCGAGCCCAGCGAAGTAGTTGCCCAGATGGCTGCCATGGATAACGCCGTTGCCATGCTGCCCCAGCCCTTTGTAACCGTTGCCGGCAACCAGTTGGAAGGTCTGCGCATCGCCCTCAGTCTGACTGAAGTCTGGGACGCCCTTGATAATGGCAGCCAGTTCATCACCGGCGGTCTGATTGTCCGTACCGCCTTTGCTGAAGAGCACCCCGATGCTCTGGCTAAGTTCCTGGAAGAGTACATTGCTTCCACAGAATATGTGAACGCCAATCCCGCTGACGCCGCTGTCATGATTGAAAAGTATGACATCGTAAAGGCCGCCATCGCCGAAAAAGCCCTGCCCTACTGCAACATTGTCGGCATTGCCGGCAGCGAAATGAAGGACATGCTGGAAGGCTATCTGCAGGTCCTGTTTGATCAGAATCCCAAGGCTGTGGGCGGCGCCCTGCCCGGCGACGACTTCTACTGGGTAAACGAATAAATGAAAAAGCCGGCCATAGGCAAGGTTCTGTCCATTGTCCTTGCCCTTCTCGTATGGCAGGCAGCAGCATCCTTGGTGGGGATGGAGTTCCTCCTCGCATCCCCGCTGAAGGTTGCAGCAAGGCTGATTACTATCTGCAGGGAAGCAGACTTTCTTCCACGAATTGCTTTTTCTCTGCTGCGCATCAGTCTCGGATTTGGCATAGCCTTTTTGGCTGGTCTGATTTTGGCGATAGCGGCCGGCCGCTATCGCCTTATTGATTATCTGCTATGGCCATACATCGTCACTTTCAAAAGCGTTCCGGTAGCCTCCTTCATTATTCTTTGCCTGATTTGGTTCTCCTTCCGGCAGCTTACCGTTTTTATCACCTTTCTGATTGCCTTTCCGGTCATTTACTCCAATGTGCTTCAAGGCATCCACAGTACCGATGCCAAGCTTGCCGAAATGGCAAAGCTCTTTCAGGTTCCCTGGCATCGCCGCCTGCTGTATCTGTATCTGCCGGCTATTAAGCCCTTTCTGCTTTCCGCCTGCGCCGTTTCCGTCGGCATGGCATGGAAGGCCGGTGTCGCCGCGGAGGTAATTGGCGTGGTGGACGGTTCCATTGGGGGAATGCTGTACGAATCCAAGGTCTATTTCATGACCGCTGATTTGTTTGCCTGGAC
>JAKSQI010000006.1 GCA_024404215.1 Oscillospiraceae bacterium | reverse complement strand
TTTTTTCTGGTGCGCTCTGTTCTCTTACATTGTTTAATTTACAAGGTACATTCGCCGCCGATAAATCGTCAGCGGATTTTTAGGATACCACAAAGGGTTCATCCTGTCAACCCCAAATTTTGAAATTTCAAAATTTTTCTGACGTTTTATTCGGTTTTGGCTCACTGTCTCGCGACAGCTTGGATATAATACCACCGAGCCACTGTATTGTCAACACTTTTTGCTAAACTTTTTTTGTTTTTCACAATTTGCTACCTATTGTGTTTTTCCGCCTGATTTCTGTCCTTTATCTTGTGGCTCGTCTCACACGGCCTCCACATACCCCGACCCTAATGGGATTGGCAGGGACAAGAAAAAGAAAACCAGCCGGCAAACATGAGCCGGCTGGTTCGTGAAAAATTTCTTTATTCTATTTGATCCGCCAGAGACAGAATCAGATTTTCGCTGTCGCACCAGCCCAGGCAGGGGTCAGTAATAGACTTGCCGTATACGCCTTCACCGATTTTCTGGCTTCCCTCCTCCAGGTAGCTTTCAATCATCAGGCCCTTTACAACGCGGCAGATGTCCTCGTTGTGGCGGCGGCTGTGCATAACCTCATTGGCGATACGAATCTGCTCTTTAAACTTCTTTCCGCTGTTGTTGTGGTTGCAGTCTACAATTACGGCCGGGTTCTGCAGACCCTTCTGCTGATACATATCACAGACAAGGGCCAGATCCTCGTAATGATAGTTGGGCAGGCTGACACCGTTTTTGTTCACATAGCCGCGGAGAATGGCGTGAGCCAGCGGGTTGCCGTCCGTATGAACTTCCCAGCCACGGTAGATAAAGGTCTGTTTGGCCTGTGCTGCGTAAATGCTGTTCATCATGACACCCAGGTCACCGGCGGTAGGATTCTTCATGCCGGCAGGCACATCCATGCCGCTGGCTGTCAGACGGTGCTGCTGGTTTTCTGTGCTGCGTGCGCCGACAGCTACATAGGAGAGGATGTCATCCAGATAGCGGTAGTTTTCGGGATAGAGCATTTCATCGGCGGTAGGCATGCCGTAATTCTTTACAGCATTCATATGCAGCTGGCGGATAGCAATAATGCCGGCCAGCATGTCCTCTTCCTTTTCCGGGTCTGGCTGGTGAAGGATTCCCTTGTAGCCGGTGCCGTTGGTCCGGGGCTTGTTGGTGTAAATGCGGGGAATCAAAAGAATTTTGTCTGCCACCTGCTCCTGTACCCTTTTCAGGCGGCCCAGATAATCATATACAGCATCCGGGTTATCCGCACTGCAGGGACCGATAACCAAAACAAAGCGATTATCCTCACCGGTAAATATCTTACGAATCTCCTCATCCTTCTGAGCCTTTACCTTTGCCGCTTCAGCATTCAGGGGGAACTGCTTTTTCAGTTCCATGGGGATGGGAAGCTTCACTCTAAAATTCATGCTCATGTCAATTTCCTCTTTTTCCTGTTACTCTACTGTCTCCCCGCCGGGGAGTGTGACGCCTATTATACACTATGGTACCTTTGATTTCAATTGCTTTATCGCTTTAAAGTAATAAATTTTTCCTGTTATCTTCCGTTTTTTCTGTCTTTACTTACCAAAGGCCCGGTGGTACACTATATTATATACTGTGATAGATACATGCCCGTTTTCTGAGAAAGGATTACTTATGATTTTTTATTTTTCCGGAACCGGCAATTCCCTTCATGCCGCTAAAGCTCTGGCCGGAGAAGGGGAAGCCCTGTATGACATGGCCGAATGCTGCCGGGACAAGACCTGGGACTTCTGCCCTGAGGAAGAGGAATCCATAGGCTTCGTATTCCCCGTATACTATGGTGGTTTGCCCTCTGTCGTACGCCATTTTGTCCGCAAGGTTCGCTTTGCCGTGGCTCCCTTCTACCTGTGGTCTGTCATTACCTGCGGGGCTGACACCTTTGCCGCCGGTGACATGCTGCGCAGCCAGCTGGGTGCGGAGGTTGACGCCGTCTTTTCTCTTAAGATGCCTGACAACTATGTCGTTCTATACGAGCTATCCCCTGAAGAAAAGCAGCAGGAGGTTCTGGCTCAGGCCGAAATCCGCCTGGCTGAAATCCGCGAAGCCATCTCCCGCAGGGAAATTCCCACCGAAAGTGCCTCGGCCAAAGCCAAAGCCATGACTGCCCTGATGTATCCCCTGTACGCCAACGGACGGGGCACAAAAAAATTCTGGGTAGACGACAGCTGTGTAGGCTGCGGTGCCTGTGCCGCCCGCTGTCCGGTGGGTGCCATTCAAATGAGCGACGGGCACCCGGTTTGGGTGAAGGATCGCTGCGCCCACTGCATGTCCTGCATCCGCTGCGGTGCCATCCAATACGGCAAAAGAACCCAGGGAAGAGTCCGCTGGAAGCACCCGGACCTTCGTAAAAAGGCACACTGCGAGGAAACCCCGGCCGAGTAAGGTCTGGCCTTTTCCCCCCTGTCAACCAAGAAACCGGAAACCCACTGAAGGTTTCCGGTTTTTCTTTTCTGGGGCCAAGGCCTTATTTTTCCGGTGGAAAAAGCCTTTCCATTTCATTCGCCAGAGCCCGCCCCAGCTTGCACTGGTTGGCAGCGTCCAAATGAACGGCATCCACCGGGCTGGCCTCCACCAACAGGGAGGCATCCACAAATCGGCAGCCGTAGAGCTCTGCCAGCTTCTTGTACCAGCCTGCCAGCCCCTGGGAAACCCTTCTTGCCTCGGGCCCAAAGCTTTCCCCCAGCCAGGATGACTTCAGGCCTTCCCCCAGCAGAGGCGGAGACACCCGAATTACCTTCATGGTATCCTGCAGGCGAAAACGGTTGTAGCTCTGTACCTTTTCCAGGAAGGTCTGCATCTCCCCGGCAATATCCATGGGTGAGTAGCCAAATTTCTGCTTGCAGTCATTGCTGCCCAGCATCACAATCATGGCATCCAAAGGGCTCTGGCTTTCCAGGCAGGGCAAGAGGTAGGTAAGGCCATTCTTCTCCCCTTCCGCCGGATCATCCACGGCAATGGTGCGGCCGTTTTGGCCTTCCTCAATGACCACCCAGCCGGCACCCAGGCGGCTTTGCAGCACGCCGGTCCATCGGTTGGCCGACGAAAAACGCTGTCGGCTGGCCGGGTCGTAGCCCCAGGTCAAGGAATCACCGAAGCAGAGCACCCGCTTAGCCTCCCGTCGGCCCTCTTCACCGGAATCCGCCAGAAGCTTTCCGGAATTCGGCCCCTCCATAAGGTTCTTTAGAATGCGGGTTCCCAGCGTCCAATCCGCGTCGGAGGTTACGGCAAAAATAATCTGCAGGTCATGGCCGGGATTCTGCTTTAAATAATCCAGGCAGGCCGTCAGCCCCTGTTCCCAAGCCTTCTCCTTGGGATAGCCGTAAATGCCTGAGGAAATCAAAGGGAAGGCAATGCTGCTGCAGCCGTTCACCACCGCCAATTCCAGCGAGCGCTTATAGGCCTGATAAAGCTTTCGGGGCTCTCCCTGGTTTCCTCCTTGCCAAACAGGCCCAACGGCATGAATGATATAGTCAGCCCTGCTGCGAAAACCGGGAGTAATCACGGCTCGCCCTGTGTCACAATGGCCATAGGCAGCACAGGCTTCTGCCAGTTCCTGCTCCCCGGCGGCTTTAAAAATGGCACCGCAGACACCGCCGCCCTCCAGCAGGCTCTCATTGGCAGCATTGACTATGGCATCGGCTTCCAGATTGATAATACTTTTATGAACAATGGTAATAGGCATGGGAATTCCCTCTTTGCTTGGTAGTATCTTTCTACACTATGCCACAAAAGGAATCCGCTTGCAAGTATTCCTTTCTGTCTGCATTTGTGATATGCTGTTTCAATGAAATAACAGAAAAGAGTGATGCTGCATGAATCCCATTATGACCTTTCATATTGTCCTCAATCACGAGCTGGTTAGCCACATGGAAGCCGGTTCACGTTCCGCTGTTATCATCCCCTTCACCGGAACGGTGGAAAGCCCCCTTTTTACCGGCAAAGTTCTGCCCGGCGCCGCCGATGTGCAGCAGGTTAATGCTGCCGGCGTCCGCCACATGTGCGCCCGCTACATGTTTGAAGGAACCGACTCCTCCGGCAGCCCCTGCAAGCTTTTTGTAGAAAACAACGGCTATTTTCAGCGGGACGGCGCCCCCAAGCCCTACTTTGACGCCACCCCTACCTTTTTAACCGACAGCCCCTTGTTGGCCCCCTATCTGCACACCGCCCGCTTCCGGGCAGAGGGTCACGGCACCGAGGTGGGCGTGGATATCCTCATTTTTGATATTGAGAAGGATGCACCGGCCGCGCCAAAGGAAGAGAAGGCTTCGGAACCGGCAGCTCCGGCCGCCGGGCCTGCCGGTGATATCAACGCAGCTGAAAAACGGCTTCTTCTGGCAGCCACTGCCCTCGGCAGCCACCACGAGTGTCTGGACGCGGATCTTCTGTCCCGGGAACTGGGCATTCCCCGTTCCGAAGCCAAGCAGCTGCTGTCTGCCCTCTGGCAGCAGGGCGTCATCAGCGATGACGGCACTTTGATTCGGCCATGAGATTCTCGCAGCCGTCCGCCGGCATACAGGAGCTGGACCTTCACGGCATGAACCGCACCCAGGCCGAAGCAGCCATTAACGCCCGGCTGAAAAAGGCCGGCCCCTCTGTTTACCGCATCCGGGTTATCCATGGCTTTCACGGGGGAACTGCCTTGAAGGAATTGGCTGAAGGCTACCGCAGGCATCCGAAGGTGCTGCGGATAGAACGGGGTTTGAATCAAGGGGAAACGGATTTGATTCTGCGGGAGCTGTAAAATCTTTTTGTTTTTTCTCTTGCAAAAAAGAAGCTTTTCCGTCATACTGTGGCGGATTATTCTGTTTATTATTGAAAAGGAGCATAATACATGAGTGAAGAAATCATGCAGGAAGAATTTGAGGTAGAAACCATCGTCGTTCCTTTGGAAGACGGTACCGACCTGGAGTGCGCCATTCTGGACGAATTTGAATGCAGCGGCAAGCTCTACATGGCCATGGCCCCCATTCAGGCTGACGATACCTTGGGTGAGGAAACCTACCTGTACCGTTTTGAAGAGTATGGCGAAGAGATTCAGCTCTTCTATATTGACGATGAGGCCGAGCTGAACGCAGCAGCCACCGCCTATGAGGCTTATCTCACTGCACTGGAAGAGGAAGATTAATTCTCCGTCTGCCGGCAGAGACCGGAATCCCTTCTCTGCCGGCGGGCTGCATTTTCTGCTTGTGTCCGGACCCGTTTTCTGCTATACTCGGGGTTAAGGGAATGAAGTTCTCCCCCGGGTAACCGAAACCGCTGATTCAGCTGATGACTTCTGCATACACTCTATGCAGGGGCATCGGCTTTTTTGTTTGCCTGCTGCAAACCATAGGAGGAAAAACATGTTAACTTCACTGGCACTGATTCTTCTGGTTGGCCTTGCTTTGGCCGCCATAGTCCAAAGGCTGCGCATTCCCCGGATTATCGGCATGCTGGCCACGGGCATTTTGCTTGGTCCCTTTGTTTTAAATGCCCTGGACCCATCCATTTTGGGAATCTCCCCGGAGCTGCGGAAAATAGCCCTTATTATCATTCTGATAAAAGCCGGCCTCTCTTTGAATCTGTCAGACCTGAAAAAGGTGGGCCGTCCGGCGCTGCTCATGTCCTTCCTGCCGGCGCTGATGGAGATTTTGGCCTTTGTTCTGCTGGCCCCCCGCTTTCTTCCGGTTACCGTTAAAGAGGCCGCCATCATGGGCGCCGTTTTAGGTGCCGTCTCCCCTGCCGTGGTCGTTCCCCGCATGGTCCAGCTGATGGAGAAGAAATACGGCACAAACAAATCCATCCCCCAGTTGATTTTGGCCGGGGCCTCTCTGGACGACGTGTTTGTCATTGTCCTCTTTTCCACTTTCCTCAACCTGGAACAGGGAACCGGCGTCCGCGCCATGGATTTTATAGGCATCCCTCTTTCCATCCTCCTGGGCATCGGTCTGGGGCTGCTGTTTGGATTCCTGCTTTATCTCTTTTTTGAAGGGGCCCACACAAAAAAACAGACTGTGCGCAACAGCACCAAGGTCATCGTGATTTTAGGCGCTGCCTTTTTGCTCATAGCCATTGAAGGGGCTTTGGAGGGGCTGGTTTCCCTATCCGGCCTGCTGGCCGTTATGTCCATGGCCATGGTTTTGAAGGCCAAATGCACAGCCTCTGTCTCCCGCCGCCTGTCTGAAAAATTCGGCAAGCTTTGGCTGGCCGCTGAAATTCTCCTCTTTGTTTTGGTAGGGGCAGCGGTGGATATCCGCTACACCCTTGAGGCCGGGCCTGCCGCCCTGCTCATGCTGGCCATTGGCCTGCTCTTCCGCTCTTTTGGCACCTGGCTCTGCCTTCTGGGCACAAACCTGAACACCCGGGAGCGCTGCTTCTGCGTGCTGTCCTACCTGCCCAAGGCAACGGTACAGGCCGCCATCGGCTCCGTGCCCCTTTCCATGGGCCTGGGCTGCGGCAAAATTGTGCTCTCCGTCGCCGTTCTGTCCATTTTAATCACGGCCCCTCTAGGCGCCTTCGGCATGGATCTGAGCTACCGCCGCCTACTGAAGAAAGAAGCCGACTGACAAAAAGTGCTGCTGTTTGTGAACAGCAGCACTTTTTACAGCATTCTTTTGCTATTACGGCGAGGAAGTATTTCCCGCAGAGGGGTATCCCGGGAAGCCAGCCAGGCTCCGACCAGCATGCAGGTCAGTGCCACCGGGAAGAGACCGCCGGGCCTTTCCCGGAAAACCAGCAGAGACAGCAAAACCCCGATAAAGGGGGCAACCGCATAATAGGCCGCGGTTCGGGAAGCCCCCATAAGCCGCTGGGCATAAACATAAAAGTAAATGCTCAGTCCATAGGCCACAAAGCCTAACAGCAGAATAGGCAGAATCGCCCAGGGAGCTTTTATTTGCTGACCCAGGCAAAACCCGATAAGCAAGGAGCCTCCGCCAGAAAAGATGCCCTTGAGCAGGACGATTTCCAGCGGGTCCTTTGAAGAGATTTTTCTGGTGCAGTTGTTTTCCAAGCCCCAACAGCAGGCAGCCAAAAGAACATACAGGCTCCCCCGGGAAAAGGTCAGGCTGCCGATATCCTCAAAGGACAGCAGGCAGCAGGAAGCCGTTACAAAGCCAATGCCCAGCCAAAGGCGCGGGGAAATCCGCTCCCGAAAGGCAGCCAAAGCAATAATGGCCGTGGCAACAATCTCAAAATTATTCAGCAGGGAAGCATGGGAGGCTGTGGTTCGGCTCAGGCCCAGGAGCAAAAAAACAGGGGCAGCAATATCCAGCACAATCATGGCCAGCGTAAAGGGCAGCTCGGCCCGGGTCAGCCGACTTTCCGCGCTTCCCCTTCTGCGCCGCACCAGCGCCATAGGAAGCATACCCAGACCTGCCCCCAAATAGAGGAAGCCGGCCATAAGGGTCGCCGGCATGTAGGACAGCAGCCATTTGGAAAAGGGGGAGTTCAGGGCATAAAGGGCTGCAGCCAGCAGGGCCAGCCCTACGCCCTGTTTCATAGGGGATTTCATAAGCATTCTCCGAACAAATTGTTTACTAACGAATAATTCGTATGATAAAATACTAGCGAATTCCCAAGCTATAAGCAAGGAACAATCCCTTGCCTTCGTTAGTTACGGAATAAAAAGCGAAAATTGTTCGGAGGAAATATGGACAGACGCCAGCAAAAAAGCAGGCAGGCTATTTTTTCGGCCTTTACCCACCTGCTGGAACAAAAGCATTTCAATCACATCACCGTGCAGGAAATCATTGACGAAGCAAATGTGGGACGCACCACCTTTTACAGTCACTTTGAAACGAAGGACATTCTGCTGAAGGAAATGTGCTCGGACATGTTTGCGCACATCTTCTCTCATGAGCTGCACTCCGAGGCATCCCATGATTTTTCAGCCTCAAGCCAAGGGCTGGGGGAAAAGCTGACTCACCTGCTCTACCATTTGAAGGACAACCGAAGCAACCTGCGCGGTTTGCTGACCGGAGACAGCAGTGAGCTCTTCCTCCAATACTTTAAAGAGGTTCTCGCCCAGGTATTCAAATCCTACCCCGACTGTCTGACCATCGGTATCCCACCGGAACTGGCACTGAACCACGTAGTCAGCAGTTTTGCCGAGGCTGTCCGCTGGTGGATGCAGGCAGGCTGCTCCCTAACACCGGAAGAGCTTGCTTCCTATTACCTGCTGCTGATTGCTTATCCATCCTAACAGAAAAAGGGTGTGCCGCAAAGCTGCTCATGCTGCGGCACACCCTTTTTAAAACAGCCGAAGAAACCTAAGACAGCCAAGGGCGTCCTTCCTTTGGACCTTACAGATATTTTTTACCGGAATTCCAGGCCTTTCCAACAGCCTCACCAATCACATGATAGGTGCCGTTAAAGGGATCCACGGTAATGGGCTGGACCTTGGTAATATCCACCTTACCATCGGTCATGGCGCTTTCATCTACACTGACATTGACGATTTCACCCCGCATGATACAGGACTCCTCATCATAGGAAAGCATCCGGCATTCCACACAAACGGCCAGCTCATTAATAACAGGTGCATTTACCCGCTGACTTTTGGTCACGGTCAAGCCGGCCACTGCCAGCTTATCCTTCACTTTGTTGCCGGAGGCAATACCGAAGTAATCACATTCTGCTACATGTGCCGCGTCAGCCATGCTGACAGTGAAGGCTCCGGTTTGCCGAATATTCTTTACGGTTTTATGCTCCGGAGACAAACACAGGGCAATCTCTTTCTCTTCACTGATGCCACCCCAGGCAGCGTTCATAGCGCAGGGAGTGCCATCTGCATCATAGGAAGCAATAATGTATACCGGTTGTGGGTAGGGAAGAGGCTTTGCCCCAAAATCCTTTCTCATATAATCTCTCCTTCTTTATTGATATAGAAATTATACCCACATCCCCGCCGGTCGTCAACGAAACGTTGAAAAAGCCGGAGCTCCTATGACAAAGTCTCTCTTGTCAAGACCGGGTTGAAGCCTTACAATAATGGCAGATCTATTTCTCAAGGAGGCCACTATGCGCACGTTTGAATTTACAGAACTGGTAGCTCAGCTGGGCTATACCCAATATGGTGCCTTTTTCTGCGGCGTTACCGACCGCTGGCCCGTCACCCTTTACAGTGCCTCTTACGGCCGATTTTCTGTCCCGGTTTCCCTGAAGGAATGCAAGGACAAGCTGCCGGCCGCCAAGCAGGAGATTAAGGCCATGGGCGGAAAGCTGCTCACCTCAGGCAGCAACGGCAGCTGCCTGGTCATTCGTTTTCCTAAAAGCAAGGGGCTGCAGGGAAGCTTCTACACCTTTGTTCATCACAGCCTGGGTACCCTGACCCGGCTGGGCATCCATCCTTTGGACTGCTGTCCTGTCTGCCGCAGCGGCAACTGCGATGTAGCCTCCTTCCTGCAGGGAAGCTTCCGGGGCACCCATCGCCATTGCCTGCAGGGCAAGGCCGATGCTGCCGCTACAGCCGCAGAGGAAAACCTCCAGTCCGGCAGCTACGTGACAGGCATTCTTGGCGCCATTATCGGCATGCTGGTGGGTACCCTGCCCAGTCTGCTGACTATCCTCTTAGCAGATTCCATCTATGCCCTGCTCTTTGCCTTGATTCCCATTGGGGCCTACTTTGGCTACAAGCTTTTCCGGGGCCGCATGAACAAGGTTGCCCTCCTTGTGTCCATTTTGGCTGCCGTTTTCGGGGTCTTCCTGCTGAACTTTGAGCTTCTGGTCTACTATTTAATCAATGATTATTACTTTACCTTCAAGGAAGCCCTGGGCTTCCTGCTGGAGGAGTTGGCCGACGGGGGATATTGGCTCTCCATTGCCAAGGATTCGCTGCTGGCGTTCTTCTTTGCCGCCTTGGGTGTGCTGTTTGCCTGGCGGCTTATTTCCCGCACTGCCGACAGCACCGCCGCTGAAGCCCAGGCAGCCCTGCGCCGGGCCGTTCCCATCTATGACCAGACCGAGCTCTGCGAGCTGGAGGAGGACGATGACACCTTGCAGGAGGACCATCTGCTGTGATTAGGCCAATTGTCCGGGATGTGCTCTTCCTAAGCCGAAAATCCGTTCCTGCCGAGCCTGCCGACCTCCCCCTGGCTCAAGACCTGCAGGATACTCTGACTGCCCACCGGGACGGCTGTGTGGGCATGGCTGCCAACATGATTGGCGTGACCAAGCGAGCCATTATCGTCAGCATGGGCCCTATGGATTTAGTCATGTTCAATCCGGTTATTACCAAAAAGGAAAAGCCCTACGAGGCAGAGGAGGGCTGTCTGTCACTGGATGGGCACCGCCGCACTACCCGCTATGATGTGATTGATGTCGAATACCGGGATACCCAATGGAAGCCTCGGAAGGGCCGGTTTACCGGCTGGACTGCCGAAATCATCCAGCACGAAATTGACCATTGTGACGGCATTTTGATATAATAATTTCCTTCAAAACCCCGCGGCACGGTGTTTTCCCGTTCCGCGGGGTTTTTTCTGTCCCGAATTATGTTACCCGTTTCCGCACCCAATATATAGTTTTTTGTAATCATTTTGTCCCTATATGTTGTCCTTTTTCTATTGACTCACAAGGGCACTATTGGTATAATAACGACGCTTGAGGCAAAGTGTGCCCAATTTTACAGGTTCTGTCCCAAAAATGGCAGAGGCCCTGTTTTATAATAACCGTGCTGAGAATAAAGGGGCTTTCCGCCCTGTGAAATAATTTGGAGGAGTACGCATGAAAATCATTAAGCGCAACGGCGCTGGAATGCCCTTTGACAAGGAAAAGATCTATAACGCCATTACCAAAGCCAACAATGCCGCCGAAGAAGATGTCCGCATGACCAAGCTGCAGATTCAGCGCATCACCGATTCCGTTGTGCTGCAGTGTGAAGACATGAACCGTGCCCCCACTGTTGAAGAAATTCAGGACATGGTCGAAAAGCAGATTATGGCCCACGGTGCCTTTGAGGTTGCCAAGACCTATATCACCTACCGCTACAACCGCAGCCTTGTCCGTCGCTCCAACACCACTGACGACAAGATTCTTACCTTGATTGAGTGCAACAACGAGGAAGCCAAGCAGGAAAACTCCAACAAGAACCCGGTGGTTAACTCCACCCAGCGTGACTACATGGCCGGTGAAGTCAGCCGTGACATCACCAACCGTATTCTGCTGCCCCAGGATATTGTTGAGGCCCACGAAAGCGGCATTATCCACTTCCATGATACGGACTACTATGCCCAGCACATGCACAACTGTGACCTGGTCAACCTGGAGGACATGCTGCAGAATGGCACCGTTATCACCGGCACTTTGATTGAACGCCCTCATTCCTTCGCCACGGCCTGTAACATTGCCACCCAGATTGTGGCTCAGGTTGCCAGCAACCAGTATGGCGGCCAGTCCATCTCTCTGGCCCATTTGGCTCCCTTCGTCCAGACCAGCCGCGAAAAAATCCGCAAGGACACTCGTGAGGAGTTTGCCGCTGTAGGCGTAGAGCTCAGCGAAGAAAAGCTGGCTGAAATCGTGGAAAAGCGCCTGCGGGAGGAAATCCGCCGCGGCGTCCAGACCATCCAGTATCAGGTTGTTACTCTGCTGACCACCAACGGTCAGGCCCCCTTCGTCACCGTGTTCATGTACCTCAACGAGGCCAAGAACGAGCAGGAGAAGAAGGACCTTGCCATCATCATTGAAGAGGTTCTGCTCCAGCGCTATCAAGGCGTTAAAAACGAAAAGGGTGTCTGGGTTACCCCCGCCTTCCCCAAGCTGATTTACGCCCTGGAGGAAGACAACATTACCGAAGATGCCCCCTACTGGTACCTCACCGAGCTGGCCGCCAAGTGCACCGCCAAGCGCATGGTGCCTGACTATATTTCCGAAAAGAAAATGCTGGAGCTGAAGGTTGATAAAAACGGCCAGGGCCACTGCTACACCTGTATGGGCTGCCGCAGCTTCCTGACCACCTATGTTGACCCGGAAACCAACCAGCCCAAATACTACGGCCGTTTTAATCAGGGCGTTGTAACCATCAACCTGCCCGATGTTGCCCTTTCCTCCGGCCGCAATGTTGAAAAATTCTGGTCCATCCTGGAAGAGCGTCTGGAGCTCTGCCACCGGGCCCTCCTGTGCCGCCACGAGCGTCTGAAGGGCACCCTGTCCGATGCCGCCCCCATTCTGTGGCAGTATGGTGCCTGCGCCCGTCTGGAAAAGGGCGAGCCCATTGACAAGCTGCTGTACGGCGGCTACTCCACCATTTCTTTGGGCTATGCCGGCCTTTACGAGTGTGTGAAGTACATGACCGGCAAGTCCCACTCCGACCCTTCTGCCACCCCCTTCGCCCTGGAGGTCATGGACGCTTTGAACGCTGCCTGCCGCAAATGGAAGGAAATGCACAACATTGACTTCAGCCTTTACGGTACTCCGCTGGAATCCACTACCTACAAGTTCGCCAAGGCCCTGCAGAAGCGCTTCGGCGTCATTCCCGGCATCACCGACAAGAGCTACATCACCAACTCTTACCACGTTCATGTTACAGAGAACATCAATGCCTTTGAAAAGCTGGCCTTTGAAGCCCAGTTCCAGCACCTGAGCCCCGGCGGGGCCATCAGCTATGTTGAGGTTCCCAACATGCAGCAGAACCTGCCCGCCGTTTTGGAGGTCATCAAGTTCATTTATGACCACATCATCTACGCCGAGCTCAACACCAAGTCTGACTACTGCCAGTGCTGCGGCTTTGACGGCGAGATTGAAATTCAGGAAGTGGAAAACAAGCTCATCTGGCGTTGCCCCCAGTGCGGCAACACCGACCAAGACAAGATGAACGTTGCCCGCCGCACCTGCGGTTACATCGGCACCCAGTTCTGGAACCAGGGACGCACCCAGGAAATCAAGGACCGCGTTCTGCATCTGTAAGTGACCATGCCGGGGGCGGACTGCAGTCCGCCCCCTTGCTTTTGGAAGGTATAACATGAATTATTCCGTCATTAAAACCTGTGATATTGCCAATGGCCCCGGCTGCCGGACCGTGCTTTTTGTTTCCGGCTGCCGCAACCACTGCAAAAACTGCTTCCAGCCTGAAACCTGGAGCTTTGACTTCGGCCAGCCCTTTACCGAGGAAACCATCACCTATATTCTGGATTCCCTCCGCCCCGGCTATATCGCCGGCCTGACCCTGCTGGGGGGTGAACCCTTTGAGCCGGAGAATCAGCCCCAAGTACTGGCACTGGTACAGCGGGTTCGGCAGGAGCTGCCGGGCAAATCCGTCTGGGCCTTTTCCGGCTACACCTATGAGCAGATTTCTGCCGGTGAGCGCTATTGCGGTAAGGTCACCGACAATTTATTGGATTCTCTGGATGTTCTGGTTGACGGGCGCTACGAGGACGACAAGCGCAATTTGATGCTGCGTTTCCGTGGCTCCGAGAATCAGCGCATTCTGGACATGCCCGCCACCCGAGCCTCCGGCACCGTCACCCTCTGGGATGACGGCTATATGCAGGGTCGATAAGCCTGCCTCTCGGGCTCGCTTCGCGCCCCGACCCGGCAAAAAGAGGGACAGTGCCATATCCGGTTTCTACCGCCTTTCGGACTGCCCTTGTATCCCCATCCGGCGAAGGAAATATCCGGAACACGCCTGCTTTCACATCCCGAACCTACCTTGCGCCCCACTCCGGTATTTATGCGCTCCTACTCGCTTTGCCGTCCGCAGATGGCATTTCCTTGGCAGTCAGCCACAAGCACAGACAGGAGAGACTAAATCGTGATTAACAAAACCCAAGCTCTGTCCCGGCTTCGCGAAGCCCGGGAACAAATCTGGCTGAACCCCCTGCGCGATTTGTCCCCAGAGGGTCTGAATTCTCTGCCCTTGTCCCTGCAGAATCTGCAGGAGGTCAGCGCTCGTTTTGACCGTTTTGCCCCTTTGATTGCCCGCCTGTTCCCGGATACGGTCCGGGATTCCGGCCGCATCGCTTCTCCCCTGCAGCCGGTGCCTGCCCTGGAGCATGCTCTCTTTCCGGGCAGACAGCAGCCCCTGCTGCTGAAGCGGGATGACAGTCTTCCAGCCGTTGGGTCAGTAAAGGCCCGGGGCGGAGTCTATGAGGTTTTGAAGCATGCGGAAGCCCTGGCTCTGGAGGCCGGCCTTCTGACAAGCCCGGAGGATGACCCCTGCAAGCTGTTGAGCCCGAAGGCGAAAAAGCTTTTTGCAGGCCGTAAAATTCAAGTAGGCAGTACCGGTAACCTGGGCCTGAGCATTGGCAGCACCGCTGCCTTTTTGGGCTTTCAGGCCATTGTTCACATGTCCGCCGACGCCAAAGGCTGGAAGAAGCAGCTGCTGCGGGAGCGGGGTGCCACCGTGGTGGAATACCCCGGTGACTACGGTAAGGCAGTAGCCCGTGGGCGGGAGGAATCTGTTGCCGACCCCTGCAGCTACTTTGTGGATGACGAAAACTCCCGGGACCTTTTCCTGGGCTATGCCGCCGTCGGTCAGGAGGTTAAAAAACAGCTGGAAGCACTGGGCCTAACACCTTCCGTGAGCTGCCCGCTGACCGTGTATCTGCCCTGCGGTGTCGGCGGGGCCCCGGCAGGTATCAGCTTTGGCCTGGCCCATGCCTACGGAGAAGCCCTGCGTATTGTTATCGCCGAGCCGGTACAGGCCCCCTGCATGACTTTAAGCCTGATAACCCAAAGCCGGGGCCGCCTTTCCGTACAGGATTATGAACTCACCGGCCAAACCGAGGCGGATGGGCTGGCGGTAGGCCGAGCCAGCGCCTTAGCCTCCGCAGTTTTGGAAAAACTGGCCTATGCCTGCTGTACTTTGGAAGACAGCCGCCTTCTGCCCGCCTTAAACCGGTTGCATCGGGCGGAGGGAGTGTTCATTGAACCCAGTGCCTGCGCCTCTATTGCTGCTGCCACAGCCCTTGGGGAAGGCTTTCCCTCAGTTGACGGCATTCATTTGCTTTGGGCAACCGGCGGCAGTTTAGTACCGGCAGACATACGGGCCACCTATTATAAGAAATAACACGAAAGTGAGGAATACCCTTTATGGCTGAATACATTGATCCCGCCTCTTTGGAGGATGGACAGGTTCTGCTTTATCTCAAGCACAACTTTTTGGAGAACCGCAGCATGGACACCCTAAGTCCCCTGATGAGCTGCCTGCGGGACAGCAAGGTGATTGTGCCCATGAACCGGGTTCTGGCAGGAGAAAACACCGGGCTGATTGAATCTCTGGGCCCCGGCGAGGAGCTGACCATGCCCGGTGGCACCCGCCTGAAGCCCGACATTCTTCGCAGCGGAGAGAAACGCTTTTTCCCCATTTTTTCCGCTACCACCGTTATCCCCGGTGATTACGGCAAAAAGTTCACCACCATCAAGCTCCCCATGATTAAGGTCATTGAACTGGCTCACACCTATCAGGTAGAGGGTCTGGCCCTGGACCCCTTCAGTGAATCCATGGTGCTGCCCTTTGAAATTGCGGACGAAATTGCCAAGCTGGAGAGCAACCTGCCTCCCGACACCCCCATGGAATAAGAAAAAAGCATTCCCTGTGCGCACGCAGGGAATGCTTTTTTAATCACAGTGTATGGTGTCCGCCCATTTAGGGAAAACCTTCAGATAGCTGTCCCGATCCTCCGCAAAGCAGACAAAGGTGGTCTCCCAGAAGGTTTCCGAGCCCTCCGAAACCACATCGTAAAAGAAATAGTTCCGTCCTTGAATGGTCATGGTGTAGGTCATGCGGCAGCTGCCATCCGCCGCGGTAAAGGTTTGGGATTGATCCACCCGGGCATACTTAGCCAGCATGGCCGCATACTCTTCCAAGGTTAGATTCCGCCCCAGATAAGCCCACAGCTCCTGTTTGGAAACCTGATAAGCATAGATGCCGGAATCCTCCCGGTTGGCATAAAAATCATAATCCGGGTCCTGCTTTAAAATAAAATCAGAAGGAAGAACCACGCAGTAGCCCGGAATCCCGTAGCTCTGCAGCTTGGTTCGTTGGAACATCGGCAGGAAAGAAAGGCTTGCCAGCAGAGCAAAAGCCAGAAGCCCCGCCAACAGCTTTAGCCAGACATGGCCTTCGGTGGAATAGTAGGGAATAGGCTTCCCGATTTTTTCCGACAGATAGTCGCCGAATTCCTCTGCCGTCCCCTCCGTAAAGCTCCCCTTTGGAAGCAGCTGAGCTTGATTTCGGTTGAGATAGAGGGCATAGACCCAGTCCCCCTCCCGCACATCCGTCAAGGCACTGTAGCGGATACGACTTTCGGCCAGGGCATTACGTCCGGTCATCCCTTCACTGCCAAAAACAAAGTCCACCGGGATATTCCGGCCGGCCTTTTTCTGGGCACGCCAGCTGCGTCCGCCGATAATCTCCCCCATAAACATCCAAAGGAGCAGCCAAACAGCACCTGCGCCCAACAGGAAGAGCCAGGAAGGGCCAAAAACCAGCGTTAACACGGCATAGGCCAGGCAGCAAAGCAGCCCTGCAATGAGATAGAAGCGGGCCAAAGGTGCCTTTTTTACATGAAGACGTCCAAAATCCCGAAAAATCTGCTTGGTCGGCAGAAAGCTTGCTGCAAAGTGGGGTTCCGGAGCAGAGGCAGACTCTTCCGTTTGGGTGGTTCCCCCCTCCGGAGAAGCTGCCGGGGCAAATTCAGGGATTTCTTCCGGCCCTGCATTCAACGGAGACTGGTATTCTTCTTCCATAAAGGGCCTTACAGATTGGCTTTGAAGGCGCCCAGCAGGTCGTCAAAGCTTTCGTAAGCGGGAATATCCGGATAGTCAGCCTTAATCTTATCCGTGCTGCGGAAGAGGAAGCCGGCCTTGCTGGCCTGAATCATGGCCAGGTCGTTGTAGCTGTCGCCGGTAGCCAGCGTCTCATAGCCAATGGACTGCAGAGCCTTGACGGTGGTCAGCTTGGTGTTGGCGCAGCGCATGCGATAACCGGTGATTTCCCCATCCGGGGCAACCTCCAAGGTATTGCACATAATGGTGGGCATGCCCAACTGCTTCATGAGAGGAGCAGCAAACTGCTCAAAGGTATCGCTGAGGATAACAACCTGAGACAGACTGCGCAGCTCATCCAGGAATTCCTTGGCACCGTCCAGAGGATGAATGGTAGCAATAACCTCCTGAATTTCCTTTAGGCCCAGCTTATGCTCCTTCAGGATGTTCAGGCGGTATTTCATCAGCTTGTCATAGTCAGGCTCGTCACGGGTGGTGAGCCGAAGCTCAGGAATCTTGGTCGCTTCAGCAAAAGCAATCCAAATCTCCGGTACCAAAACGCCTTCCATGTCCAGGCAGCAAATATTCATAATGAGTTCCTCCCAAGTAATAAGAATGGTTTATTTTAGCGCTTTTCTCCTCCCGCGTCCAGTCCTATGGGCAGAAAAACAGGTTTTTCCCTTTCTTGCGCAGATTCTCCCCCTTGTGTATAATGGCAGAAGAAAGGGGTGACGGCTGTGTATACCTGGGAAGCCTTGGAGGAAGCCTGCGCCAACTGCCGCAAATGCAGCCTGCATGAAAAGAGAACCAACCCGGTTTTCGGCGCCGGTGTGAAAACCGCCGAAATTATGCTGGTGGGCGAAGGCCCCGGCGAAACAGAGGACCTGCAGGGCGAGCCCTTTGTAGGCAAAGCCGGCCAGCTGCTGGACGACATGCTGAAAATCATCGGTCTGGACCGAAAAAGCAACATCTACATCGCCAATGTGGTAAAATGCCGGCCGCCCAAGAATCGGGACCCTCTGCACGAAGAGCAGGAGGCCTGCATTGGCTGGCTGCGGGAACAGTACCGCCTGCTGCAGCCCAAGCTGGTCATCTGTCTGGGCCGCATTGCTGCCGGTGCATTAATCCACCCGGATTTTAAAATTACCAGAGAGCATGGCCAGTGGTTTGAGCGTGAAGGCATTCCCTTTATTGCCATTTACCACCCTTCGGCCCTGCTTCGGGATGAGAGCAAACGGCCGGAAACCTTTCTGGATTTGAAAGCCATAGAGCAAAAGATCAAAGAGCTCTGCCCCAACACAGAGCTCAGCTATTATTAAGGGGCTGTCATGATGGACCAATGCAAGGCCCTTTGGCAGGCCGTATTCGGGGATGGCCCGGACTTTCTGAATCCTTGGTTTGATACCTTCTACCGGCCGAAGCACACCGCCGTCATCCAAGAAGACGGCCATCTGATTGCTGCCGCTTACCTGCTGCCGGTGGGCAGCTATTTGGGTCAGCCCTGCTGCCATCTCTATGCCGTGGCCGTTGCTCCCGCCTATCGAGGCCGGGGGCTGGGACTGGCAGTAACCCAAAAGGCTGTCAGCCTGGCTCGGGAAGCCGGCTTTGCCCACATTTTGCTGCATCCGGCGAATCGCGGTCTCTTCTCCTTCTATGAAAAGTGCGGCTTTACCCCGGGCTTTCCGGTTGTAGAGGAGGAACTGGCAGTCACCACATCAGCCCCCCCGGCCATTCCCGTCTCCATAGAGAGATACCGCTCCAAACGGGCTGCCCTGCTGGCCCACCGCCCTGCTATAGAACACAGCCCGGAGCTGCTGAACTTTTTCGTCTCCGCCGGAGGTCTGCTCTACTGCGGCGAGGACTGGTGTGCCGCTGTGGAAAGCGACGGCAGCCATGCCCGCATTCTGGAGTGGCTGGGCCCAGCCAGTCGGCCGGGGCCCCTGCTTCTGGCCAGTCTGGTAGGCGGGGCTTCCCGGACCTTGCTGAGGCGGCCACCGGAAGTAACCCATTCCGGCCTTCCCTTTGCCATGGTATATGGCTCTGCCCGGGGGCAGGAGGATGCCTGGCCCGGTTTGGCCTTGGACTGAAAAGGCGAAAATTTCTCAACTTAATAATTCTGTAATAGGATTATTCTTTTTCAGTAACAAGACCATGCTAGTATATAGGTGGTCAAGTAAGTAAGAATTTTCTCTTTTTCAATTTAATCTCCTTTTTCAAAATAAGAAGCAGCGCCAAGGCGCTGCTTCTTACTGTTTGAATTTCTTATTGAAAGTCCAAAATAAGCATTGACAAGCAAGGGTTTGGTTGATATACTATCAAAGCCGCATTGACCGGGTATGCAAGTGGTTCGTCCCACCCGTTACAGCGAGTCTCTAAAAAAGTAAGAGGTGAAACACATGACAGCAATTATTGTTACCGGCGGTAAGCAGTATCGCGTAGCCGAGGGCGATGTAATCTACGTTGAGAAGCTGGCCAACGAGGCCGACGAGACCGTAGTATTCGATCAGGTCCTGGCCGTAATCGGTGACGAAACCCAGGCCATCGGCAAGCCCGTAGTTGAAGGCGCCAAGGTCACTGCCAAGGTTGTTAAGAACGGCAAGGCTAAGAAGGTTATCGTCTACAAGATGCACCCCAAGAAGGGTTATCGCAGAAAGCAGGGTCACAGACAGCCCTACACCAAGCTGCAGATTGAAACCATTTCTCTGTAAGTCAGAGATTCCTTATCACACAATTCGGAGGTGAAACCACAATGGCACATAAGAAAGGTATGGGTTCTACCAAGAACGGCCGTGATTCCGCGTCCAAGCGCCTCGGCCGCAAGAGAGCTGATGGTCAGTTTGCTCTTGCCGGCAACATCCTGGTAAGACAGCGCGGCACCCGCATCCATCCCGGCGTTAATGTCGGCATCGGCAGCGACGACACTCTGTACGCAAAGGCTAACGGCATCGTTAAGTTTGAGCGTCTGGGTCGTGACCGCAAGCAGGTTTCCGTATACGAGGAAATCGCACAGTAAGGTCTATGTGAACTTACCACCCCCGAAGGCTAAGCCTTCGGGGGTTTTCTTTTCGCAGGATGGCTCTGCCGGTTCCGCGGATGACGGTTTCCCTCCGTGACAGGACTCTGCACTGCGGGAACCGGGTAGGCAGCCATCTCCTCCGGCTTTGCTTTCTCCCGAATTTCGCAGATGACGGTTCCCCTCCGTGGCCGGATTCAGCCCCGCGGAAACCGGGTGGGCAGGCCGTCTCTTCCGGCTTTGCTTTCTCCCGAATTTCGCAGATGACGGTTCCCCCCCCGTGGCAGGATTCAGCCCTGCGGGAACCGGGTGGACAGGTGTCTCCCCTCCCCCGAAGGGAGGAGAGGGGGCCACCAACGGCAAAGAAAAAAGCCCCTTCCGAAGAAGGGGCTTGAGTGAGATTAATTACTCAACCTCGATTGCTTCGTTGGGGCAGTCACCGGTGCAAGCGCCGCAGGAAACGCAAGCGTCAGCATCAACAACAGCAACATCCTCCATGGTGATAGCACTCATGGGGCAAGCATCAGCGCAGGTACCGCAAGCGGTGCACTTCTCAGCATTAACAACAGCTGCCATGTTATTCTTCCTCCTTATAAAATCTGCATATGAATATATATGGTATTTGCATTCTAACATACCTTGGCAAAATTGCAAGCGGAAACTGTAAACAAATATCAAATTTATAAAACCCGCCTAAATCCCCAACATTTTTTCCTTTTTCCCTTTAACGAATTGCAAAGTCAGCCTCACCTAAGCTATAATACAAGAAAATTGCAAAGCAGAGAGGGTATCTTTATGAATATTAAAATCGTATCCGACAGCACCTGTGATTTATCCCCGGAACTGATCGAACAGTTTCACATCGGTATT
>JAKSQI010000059.1 GCA_024404215.1 Oscillospiraceae bacterium | reverse complement strand
ATAACAACATGTGCATTCCCTTTTTTTTTTTTTTGCCATTCATCATAGCGTTCTCCGATTCCAAGAGAGCTATGAAGGAGAGCAACCTCATCCCCAAAATAGGATGCGAAGATAGTAACCAGCTGAGGGGTCAGCGCGATTTCAGGAACCATAAGAATGGCTGACTGACCGACAGACAGGGTCTTCTCAATCAGGCGAATGTATATGCTTGTTTTGCCACTGCCGGTAACACCATACAGCAGAGCAGCCTCGGCCTTATCCGAAAAAAGCTGCGTTAATAAGCCATTGTATACTGTCTGCTGTTCCTTGTTGAGCTTAATTGGTTTTGCTTCCTCAGGGTGAATTTCCGGCCGTCGAAAGACCTGCCGTTCCTCGGTTTCTATGTAGCCTTGCTTTTTCAAAGCCTTGATGGCACCATAATCGGCCCCGGTATAGAAGAGCAGCTCACTGACAGCGGCCTCACCAATCTGGGAAAGAAGAAAGAGCAGGTCCGCTTGACGTGGTGCACGCATTCGCTTGTTTTCAGAGGCCGCCAATGCTTCTTCCCCGCTGACTGACAGCCGGGCAAAGAGTTTTAGCTTGTCGCCGGCCCTTGGGGCACCGTCTTTAAACCATAGTCCTGCCGGAAGCATGGCCCGGAAGGCCTCGTAGGCGGTACAGAAAAAGCGCTCACGCATCCAAATAGCCAGCTTAATCTGCGCCGGAGTAATTACCGGAACCTCTTCCAGAAGAGAATCAATCTGTTTCAGCCGACTATTCTCTGTATTATCACTGAGTGCTATGACGACGCCCTCTCGTTTTGAGTTCCCTCGTCCGAAAGGGACAGTAACACGCAGCCCGGGCAAAACCCTTCCTACCATACCGGATGGTCTGGTGTAATCAAAGGGCCGATCAACACTATAGGGAATTCCGGAAACGACAATTCGAGCTATAGCCATAAAGCAATCCGTACAAAGCTTAGGAATAAGCCAGCGGCTTACTCCTTGCCTTTAATCTTCAGGTCACCGTTGGCCAACTCATCAATAGCAAGAGAAACGGCCTTTTTGCTCAGAGGTTCGTCGTTCTCTTCGGCCTTCTGAGAAATCTCGCGGGCACGATAAGCCAATACGTTTACCAGCATGTAACGACTGTTCACCTTTTCAAGAAGTAGGGACATGGAAGGATACAGCATCATAATTTAATCACTCCTGTTTAGTAATAATTTCAATAATCTCATCAGCAGCACGCTGGGCAACATCGTTTACAACAACATAATCGAATTGATCGGACATGAGCAGCTCTTCTGAGGCCCGTCTGAGCCGTTTTTGTATGGCCTCCTCCGAGTCTGTTCCCCGTCCTCTCAGACGGCGTTCCAGTTCCTCCAAAGAAGGAGGCTGAATGAATATAGACACGGCATCAGGAGCAAGCTCCTTTACCTGAAGGAAGCCGTTAACCTCAATTTCAAGAATAACGTCTTTGCCAGCCCTTCTGGCTGCCATTAAAGGAAGCAGAGGTGTGCCATAGTAGTTACCGGAATATTCAGCATATTCAAGAAGCTCGTGGTTTTCAATCATGTCCTCAAATGCTTCTCTGCTAAGAAAATGATATTCAACCCCGTTCTGTTCCTGGCCCCTGGGATCACGGGTAGTTGCTGAAACAGAAACCCAAAAACGATTGGATTGGGCAGTCAAAAGAGAGATAATGGTTCCCTTACCCGTTCCTGAGGGAGCAGAAATAATAATCAGTTTACCTTCACTCATTCAGTTCACCCTCCCCTTCAGAAGAATTCATTTTTCCGGCATAGCGGCCGGCAACAGTTTCGGGCTGCAGGGCGGATAAGACAACATAGCCGCAGTCAGTTATAATAACAGCTCTGGTACGGCGACCAAAGGTAGCATCTATAAGACGGCTGCTTTCCCTAGCGTCGCTGATAATGCGTTTAATGGGAGCCGATTCAGGACTTACGACGGAAACAATTCGCTCTGCAGTAACCAAATTGCCAAAACCAATATTTATCAGTCTCATTTTGCTCCGCCTTACTCAACATTCTGAATTTGCTCTCGGATTTTTTCAATTTCCGCTTTCAAATCAATCACAATACGGGCCATTTCGCCGTCATTTCCTTTAGAACCTAAAGTATTGGCCTCACGGTTCAGTTCCTGAATAAGGAAGTCAATTTTTCGTCCAACAGGTTCATCGCTTTGAAGCATGGTTCTCAACTGGCTCACATGGCTGCGCAGACGAACAATTTCTTCATTGACAGCCACACGGTCAGCAAAAATGGCAGCTTCCAGAAGAATTCGGTTTTCATCAATATCCTTATTTTCCAGAACCTCCTGCATTTTTGCATAAAGACGTTCGCGGTACTGAACCACGGTTTCCGGGGAACGTTTTTCTGCTTGAGCTGTTAGACACTCAATCTCATCCAATCGGGCACTGATGTCATCAAACAAACGTCGCCCTTCTGCAAAACGCATACTGTCAAAATCCTGCATGGCAGCATCCAAAATGATGCATAAATCCTTACTGAGGGCATCGGTATCTGTCTGTGTGCTTTCTACACTCAAAACATCCTGCAAACGAGCCAGGCTCATGGCAGAAATGTCATTATTTAATCCAAAGCGCTCGGAAAGAGAAAGAATAGCCTTTACATAGGAATCCGCAACCTTCTCGTTTACGGTAACTGTAAGATTACTTCCGCCATTTGCGGTGAGAGTAATATACACATCAACCTTACCTCTTGTAATGTGCTTGCTAACAACAGACTTAAGAGCATCCTCTACGGCAGTATAAATACGAGGAATGCGGATGTTGCAGTCCAAATAACGGTTATTTACACTGCGCACCTCGGCAGTTACGGAAAAGCCGCAGGACTCTCCTTTGCCGCATCCGTAGCCGGTCATACTTTTTATCATAACGTTCTCTCTCCTTATCAGCATTTAAAGCGTGGTGAAATATGCTTCCGGTAATAGCGAAAGACCTGGCTAAGGCCAATGTCATACACAAAAAAAACAGCGTTGGTACCGGCAAACAGCAGGAGCCAGAAGACTATCCCGTTAAAGCCAAACAGAAAGGGGAAATTCAAAAGGCTGCGGAAGAACAATGCCAGAAGCAGCAAAGCAATATTACAGCTCAACTGTTTAACCAGCCTCCCAAGGGGCGGCTTCAGTTTCTCATCAGCATAGCATTTTATAAACGGATACCAGCCAAAAAAGAAAATGTAATAGAGCACCGGAGCCTTATCCGGCATCAATAGCAAACCTAAAAGAAGGGATGCCCCGAAGCTCAACAGGGCGGTTTCTGTGCCTGAAGTAATCCGACATCCGGCTGTAAACAAGGCTGCGGCTGCACTGAATGCCAAAACGCCGGTTGGAAAAAGGCCTCCAAAATACAGAAGTACCACCGTCAGGGCTGTGCAGAGTGCGCCAAAGCAGAGGCGCCTTACCGATAGCTTCATGACTTAACGGCATCCGCCGCAGCAAAGATTGGCCAGACACAGCATGGAGCAAATATCGCAGCTGTCGCAGTCACTTCCCATGTTTTGATATCGAACCGGATTGTAGGCTGACCCCGAAGAAGCGAGCTGCTGGTAAAAGCTGTTATATTCCATGTTACCTGGTTCCATTCGTACGGCATTTTCCGCATAGCGATAGGCCTCGTCCAGCCAGCCCTTTCGTTGATAAACCACGCCCATAAGGAAGTTCCACTCCGCATTACGGTTGGGACAGGCATTAAGCATCTGTTCCGCCTGCGTTATGTTGTTCTGCTGAATCGCCTGACGGATGCGCTCGTAGCTGACCGAAGAAGAAGAGCTGTAACCGGAATCTCCGGAATAGGAGCTTGAGTAGGAGGAATAGCTTTGCTGCCCGCGGTTTTTAGTCAGGGTGTCATAAGCCTCGTTAATCTCCTTCATTTTCTCCTGAGCCAGGTCAGCCAGAGGGTTATCATGGTAATTATCGGGATGATACTTGCGTGCCAGGTCCCGATAAGCCTTTTTAATTTCTTCATCACTGGCGCTGCGAGCAACGCCCAGTACTTGATAGGGATCTTTCATTGTGTTACTCCGCTTTACGTTGTTTTTTCGTCCTGTGTCTCCTCCATTGGCCGCTGAAAACAGCTTTGGCCGTAGTGGGAAGTCCAAAGTAGATAATGTTTTGCAGAATACCGATTCCCTGCCCTTTCTCCAAGGCTTCCAGGGCAGAGCCGGCCATATTTCGTGAATGAAGTAAGGTTACGGACAGTCTTTGGTCCATAGCACCATTTTTTCGCTCCTCCTCGGTGAAGCGTCCAATCAAAGGATTATAGCGGTGCTTTTTAAGGTCCTTCGCTAAATCGTCTCTGGCGTCTACCAAATAAATCCAGCGACCAATGTGGTATAAGAGAAGAGACAATGCCTCTTTTCTCTCGGCAGCTTCATACATGGCTGAGCCCTGCAGAATCTGTGCAAAACAATCCGCCGTATAATCCATGGAGCTGCAGCCTTGAGCTTCCAGCCCCTGCAGCAGGCTTAGTTTTTCTCGTACCAGCCTATCATATGCCGGGTAGAGACGGGCTGCCTTGTGATAGCCTCTTTTTAAAAAAAGGGCCAAAACACCGTACACCGGCTTCAATAACAGGAATTCATCCTTAATGCTGTCCTGCAGCTTCCAGTAACTAAGAATCACGGAAATGGCAGCTGCCAGCTGCATGCCCTTGTAAGGCTGCAGACAGCTTTTACAGCGGAAGCAGTTATAAGGGCATCGCCTGTTATGAGTTTTGAGTGTTTCCTCACCGGACAGCAGAAGCGTAAGAAAAACAAAATCGTAGTTTAAAAACCAGCCGGCGGCATATCCGTATTCCTCAGTCAGGCATTGGCATAAGCCACAGTATGCAGCCTTGAAAAGACCGTTTTCCTCTTCCGTAAGCTGATTACTTATAGGAACAATATATCCAAACATCAGTTTTTTGTGAGGCGTACATTAACCTTATAGCTGCCTATAGCACCTATATCCGGATAATTGTCTATTATAACCTTGGCCTTAACCTCAATAGCCCCCTCAGAGCTTACATCAGCCAGGCTAGCTTCAATCCAGATATCTTTCTCAGTTACCATGGCAATCTGCTTGGCATCTCCTCTCAGTGTAATATCCATGGTTTGAGTAATAACCTGAGTAGAATATGCAGAAGGCTCATCCGTAATGCGAATGTCAGACACGGATAACTTGGTAACATCCAAACCAACAACCCGGACATTGATTTTAGCCGTCGTTAACCCCGTGTCATTGATAACATCGTCGGGAAGAACGATAGGCTTCTCTTCTCCATAGTTTTCCTGGAAGGAGGATAAGTCAATGGTACCAAGGCTGATTTTATTTATATCCTCCAAAATTGCCGGGTCTCCGGATACTGTGATTGAAGCTGGCTCTATGGTTACAATGGAATTGCTCTCATCCGCACCGGCACCGGCAACCAGATTAACGTCCAACGGAATTTCCTTTACCATGGAAACAAGCTGTACTACATGTATGCTGTTCTGGGAACAGAGAATATTATCACTTTCAAAGACAGAACCATCTTTTTTGTAAAGCTCCAGAGTTACATCTCCGCTTAAGGTCTGAGAAATCCGTGACCCACTGAGAACAACCCGGGCATCTTCAATTTGCTCAACCTCATCCTGGGGGCCGGAAATCTCAATAGTAGAAGGTGAATACTCTATAGCCCCCCGCTTGTAACCGGATTCCACATCACCGTCATAGGAAGCATGAACAGGTATCTCGGTACTGATCAGTCTTTTTACCGTGACCATGGCATAGTTCGCTGAACTACTGACAATTTCAATACCGGCGGAATTGACACCAGCGCCAAAATCAATGGTATAGTTCAGGTAGTGGGTACCTGGGGTTGTAATAGAACGCATATCACAGACAACCGTGACATTCTCCTTGTCCAGCTTGGCTACAGTCAGGCGCTTGCCGGAGACCCTTAGATTTAGCTTTTCAGCATCCTTATTGGTTACAATAAGATTGTTTTCTTCCAAGCTTTCCTGACCGGTATAATTAATTACAATACCATTCAGGTCCAGCGTAATGCTCTGCTTTTCGTTAATGGAAACATAAAACCACAGCAGGCAGGATAGAAGAAGAGAAAAGCCGATAAACAAAAAGCGTTTAAATAAAGAAACGCCAGCCTTATTCTTTTTCATTCTTACCTCTCAATCTGTTCTTGAAACGCAGGAAGAAACCATCCTTTTCCGGAATCAGCTCGCTTTTCAGAAGCATGTCGAAGGTTTCTGCATCCAAATTGCGTTTCAGCATGCCACGGTCAGCAACGGAAATACCGCCGGTTTCCTCCGACACAATAACAACAATGGCGTCGGATTTTTCAGAAATACCGATACCGGCACGGTGGCGCATACCCAAATCACGGGACAGATTGTTGTTCGTTGACATGGGAAGCATGCATCCGGCAGCAACCACTTTACCATCTGAAACAATGACGGCGCCGTCATGCAGGGGTGTTTTAGGATAAAAAATCTGCAAAAACAGTTCAACGGAAGGGACTGCATCCATAGTAGTTCCGGACTTAGTGTATTCCTCCAAATGAACATTGCGCTCAAACACGAGCAAAGCACCGGTACGGGTTTTGCTCATTTCCAGACAAGCTTCTACCGTAGAAGAAACAGCAATTTCAGCCGCTTCTGAGTAGTTACGGGAAAACATGCCGCTCAAGCTGCTTCCTGCTGTGGTTAAAAAGCTGCGGATTTCGGGCTGGAACAGAACGATTAGAGCAATTACGCCCAATTCCATTGTTTTACTCAGCAACGAGTTGATAACTGTAAGCTGAAAGGCCGAGGATAAAAACAGCAACAAGGCAACCAATACGATACCCCAAAGAAGGGCACCGGCACTGGTGCGACGTATAAACATAAAGAGCTTGTAAATGATAAAAGCAACCACAAGAATATCAATAAAATCCGACACGGACATGGCCGTAACGAGATTTCCTGCAATACGAAAGCTCTCGGATATCTGTGTTGCTATTGTCATAATCTCACCTTCTTTGCTACTGCTTCAATTTATTATTATAGGGTATTTTCTCATAAAGTGCAACTTTAAATCAAAAATCGCCGCCATCGGGCGGCGATTACATTCAATTTATGCTATTATCCAGTAATACAACTGCGTGTGCTGAGATTCCTTCCTTCCGCCCGGTAAAGCCCAACCCTTCTTCCGTGGTGGCTTTTACACTGATTCTATCCATGCCGGTCTCCAATACTTCGGCTAACCGTTCTCTCATGGCTGGAATATAAGGAGCAATTTTAGGCTTTTGAGCCAAAATGGTAATATCACAGTTTCCAAGCTGATAGCCCTTTCCCCGGATAATGCGGTTAACCTCTTTCAGCAATTCCATGCTGTCAGCACCAAGCCAGCGGTCATCCGTATCCGGAAAGAGCTTACCGATATCCCCCAGGGCCAGTGCTCCCAGCATGGCATCCATCAAGGCATGGGCAGCCACATCGGCATCTGAATGCCCATCCGGGCCAAAAGGGTAATCCAGGGTAACGCCGCAAAGAATACAGGGACGCCCCTCTTTCATGCGGTGCACATCGTAACCGTGGCCGATTCTCATGGGATTTGTTCCTCCTTCCAGCTGCGGATTGCTTCCGCAATGGCTAAATCCTCGGGATAAGTAATTTTAATATTGGTTCTGTCCCCTTCTACTAAAACCGGTCGAATACCAAGGGCTTCCACACACATACAATCATCGGTAATGGCTTCACCGGTCTGTTGCACGGCAGCTCTGGCAGCCTTTAATAAATCGCACTGAAAGGCCTGTGGCGTTTGAATTTCATACAAATCCTTCCGGGGAATAGTTTCAATAACATGCCCCTCACTTCCGCGCTTTACTGTCGGAGTCATGGAAACAGCAAGCGTAGCGGCACCATGCTTTGCGGCAGCACGGATACTGCGGAAAATCATATCCTGCGTCAGGAAAGGTCTGTCTCCGTCGTGAATCAATAGAATGTCAGCTTTTCGACTTGCAGCCGCAATACCCTTACCGGTAGATTCAGCTCTGGTAGAGCCGCCGGCAACTACCTGGCTTATCTTATCAAATCCATGCATGGCGCAGAGCTCTCTACCCTTGCTGACAGTTTCTTCACTCATGACAAGGATTATCTCATGTATGTCCTTACTGTTCTGTAAAACTCGTAGAGAGGACGCCAAAACAGGCTCCGAACCTAATGAGGCAAAGAGCTTATCCTTCCCCTTCATGCGAGTGGAAGATCCGCCTGCAACTACAATTGCCGTGACATAAAGCAGTTTTTTATCTATTATTTTCAAGGCTGCCTTTGCTGTTCCACGTATCATGGCATACCCTCCTAAAAAAATACTGCCGACTTTTCAGCCGGCAGTATTATTATTCTTATTCAGCGTCAGCTTCTGCAGCATTCTCCAGCAGAGCACGGATGCTCAAGGAAACCTTGTGCTTCTCCTCGTTAATCTCGGTAACCTTGGCGGTAACAACCTGGCCTTCAGTCAGAACTTCACCGGGAGTAGCAATGCGGCGGTCGGCAATCTGAGAAATGTGAATCAGACCATCAACGCCGGGCAGAATTTCAGCAAAAGCACCGAAGAGCATCAGCTTTACAACCTTAACCTCAACAGCATCACCGACAGCAACAGTGGAGGTAAACTTAGTCCAAGGATTGGTAGCTTCGGTCTTGTAGCCAAGAGAAATCTTGCGCTTCTCCTTATCGAAGCTCAGAACGTAAACCTCAACCTCCCGACCGATGGTCAGAAC
>JAKSQI010000058.1 GCA_024404215.1 Oscillospiraceae bacterium | reverse complement strand
AGCACCTGCCTTTTAAGCAGGGTGTCCGGGGTTCGAATCCCCGCTGGAGCACCAAGAAAACGAGGTAATTTCTTCGGAAATTACCTCGTTTTTGCACGTTTACGGGTAATTCGTCTGCCCAAGATATCAGAAGACCTGGCAGAACTAGTTTTGGGAGGATAGTTCGTTTTTGGAACTTTCTGCGTTCCTTATCGTCTATAGATTAAGGAAGGTTACGGTTCAGGGATAGACTGTCGGTAGAAGATTGGAGAGAGAAAAGCACATGAAAAGGAAATGGAAGGGCTTTCTTGTAGTTTTTGCGGTAGTGCTAGTGGTGCTGATTATACTCACGGGCTGTGGGAAGAAGTCAACAGAACCGGCTGTTAAAGTTACGTCCGGCACAAAAAAGATTCCTGTCTATACGGAACTCTTTTATAGTGACGGTGAGTTCCTTACGCCATTCAACCAACATTTGGAGGAAGTGAAAGAGAAGATACCTGTCATCACATACCAGCCGGGAGTATCAATGGTGATTCCCAAGGGATTTTCGTGCTGGGGAATTGAGGTTTATAATCTCGCAGGAGAGCAAACAGGTGACCTGGTTGATTTATCCGGACTGTCGCAGATTAATGGCGGCGAATACTATTTTGGAGCCTACGTGGTGGAGGAGAGAGAGGAGGAAACGCAGGAGTATAAGGGATACAACTGTGTATTCCATATGACCATTCCGGATTTGGACCCTCTGTTAACTGTTGTTTCCGGCGGGGAGGAGACAGGTGCCCCTAGGTTCTGGCTCGGTGGTATGTTTTGGAGTGAGAGCGAATATGGCTCGGGGTGGATGTGTGCTGACGGTAGCGGTATTTATGAGAATTGGGAAAAAATCAGTATGAGTCTTCCGGAAGTCCGGATGAGCGATGGCCTGTCCTTTCGGTGCGGCGAAAATATTATTTTAAATCGTGGGATATCCATTTATGACAAGAATCTGTTACGTGTGAAGACGATAGAGACCCCGGAAGAACTGAAGCATTTGAAAAAAGGAACGTATTATGTAGTGACGACTGTGACCCGGAAGGATACGGAAATCCATGAAGGAGAAACGGGGTATCAGGGGTACCACTGTGGGTTCAAACTGGTTGTCCACGAGGATACGGCCTTGGCAATGGCGGCGGATTATTGTGAAAAAATGCCCTTGTCCAAGGCAGCACTGTTACAGCTGCTCTCTTCTAAGTTTGGCGATTGTTTTACGGAAGCAGAAATACAATATGCCGTGAACCAGGTAGCTGTTGACTGGAATGAGAGTGCTCTCGTTAAAGCCCAAGAATATTGCGATACCATGTATATGTCCAGGGCGGCTATTTATGATAGCCTCATTTCTGACGAGAATCTGTTTACGAAAGAAGAAACGGGATACGCATTGCAGCATTTAGAGGCTGACTGGAAGCAAAATGCTTTGGTCAAAGCCCACATTTATTCTAAAAAGCAGCATCTGACTAAGGATGAGATTTACGACCGTCTCATTTCCGATGAGGGTGACCGATTCACGGAAGCAGAGACCATCTATGCCATCTATACGATGGACTTGAAATGCGAGGAAAACATGTGTGCCATCAACCTAGCCTTAACAGGTGTACCATATATGGCTGAAAATGACTACATCGATGATTGGGTGCCCTATAGCGTTTCCTTTGACAGTGTCGACGAGCTCATTTCGTTTGTGAGAGCGGGGGAATTGTCGGATATGGACCTTGAGTCGTATCTGTATGATAATAATTCCGGTCGGTATGACATGAACGGAATTGAAAACAGGGCCGATTTGAGGGCAATTCTTGCCTGGCTTGATGGTATGCCGGTTCCCCTTTCCGAGGAGTATTCCCTTCTTTCAATCACTGTATACCCGGAAAGAGAGGAGGTATACATGCTGTATGAGAATAAAGACGGCAAAAGATGTAGCTTTAACATGAACATGGGGGCCGGAATAACCAGCGACGATTGTTTGAGGGAACGGAACTACGACAACAAATGCAGTGAGGAACTGGTTCTTCCCTCAAAGTATGCTGCAGAGCGAGCGTTTTACCTAGATAGGTATGTATCACCCAACCTATATGCAAACCCGGCCTATTATTTCCTTGTGGATTATGGGACCTGCTATGCAGGCTTCAAGACAGTCGGAATTACGGACTATGACCAGGCTCGGGACATCCTATGGAGCTTTATGTATTTGAACATCTCAAAAGTCTAGTTTTTGAACGGAGAAAAATTCTTTACAGTCTTTCGAATATGGAGCTTAGAATAAGGGCAGTAGGTTTCCTGTGGGGAATTCTACAGCCCTTATTTGCGGCAGGGGAAGAATTCCGTGTCGTGATTTGGCAGCTTATGGTATAATAGGTTGTAACTACTAAAATGGGAGGTAAGGCTATGGTTGAAATCAAAACGGCTCTGACGAGGGGCATTGAAATGGATTATTGCTGCTTCGGCAGAGGGGAAAAGGTATTTGTGATTCTGCCTGGCCTGTCCGTGAAAAAGGTTTCGCCTTACGGGGAGTCCCTCAGTCAGGCCTTTGGGGCTTTTGCTGAGGAATACCGGGTTTATTTGTTTGATCGGCGTAGCAATGCTCCGGCATCCTATTCCATAGAGGATATGGCTGAGGATACGGTTGCGGTCATTCAAGCTCTGGGAATCAAAAGAATGTCTCTTTTCGGGGCTTCACAGGGGGGCATGATTGCCCAGTGCATGGCCATTCGTTATCCGGATTTAGTGGAAAAGCTGGTTTTGGGGTCTACTTTTTGCAGAAACAATGACACAGCGCGGAAGGTAATCCGCAGCTGGATTGGTCTGGCGGAGGAGAAAAGGGGCTATGACCTTAACCGGGCCATTTGCGAGTCCATTTATTCCCGGGCAACCATGGACAGCTATGGCGAGGTCCTGCTGTCGGTGGGAGACCGAATTACCCCGGAGGAGATGGAGCGCTTTATTCCTTTTGCCCGGTCCATTGTCAGCTTTGATGCTTCTTCCGGGCTGGAGAGTATTTCCTGTCCGGTTCTCGTGCTGGCCTGCGAAGAGGATCGGGTAACCACTTTGGCAGGGGCCAAGGAAATTGTAGAGCGGCTGCACTGCGAATGCTATGTCTACGGTAGGGAATACGGCCATGCCGTGTTTGACGAGGCGGCGGATTACCGCCCCCGCATACTGGAGTTTTTAAAAAAATAAGCCTTTGCATGACAAAAAGGAGAATTGGCTTCCACGCAGGATGGAAGCGGGTTCTCCTTTTGCTCATTTTGGCGTTCCAATAGTCAGCAAATATAAGAGTTTACAAAAAGATAACATTTACCTGTTTTCAGAAGGCTGAAAGAGGGATAAAATAGGATATTATGTTTCATTTTTACTGAGCTTAGAATCTTGAATGAGGACGGAAGGAAAGGACAAATGCTGGAACTTATTGACATCAAAAAAGACTATGCTGCGGGTAACACCGTGGTTCACGCCTTGAAGGGCATCAGTCTGAAATTCCGTAAGTCGGAATTTGTCTCTATTTTGGGACAGTCTGGATGCGGAAAGACTACTATGCTGAACATTATTGGCGGTCTGGACCAATACACGGAGGGCGACCTGGTGGTTAACGGGGTTTCCACCAAAAAGTACAAGGACCGGGATTGGGACCGCTACCGAAACCACTCCATTGGCTTTGTGTTTCAAAGCTACAATCTGATTCCCCATCAGACCGTGCTGCAGAACGTGGAACTGGCGTTGACTCTGTCCGGCGTATCTAAAAAGGAGCGGCGGGAGCGGGCAACCAAAGCACTGGAGCAGGTGGGTCTGGGAGATCAACTGAAAAAACGGCCTTCTGAAATGTCCGGCGGTCAGATGCAGCGAGTGGCCATTGCCCGTGCTCTGGTTAACAATCCGGATATTATTTTGGCTGACGAGCCCACCGGCGCCTTGGATTCGGAGACCTCGGTTCAGGTTATGGAAATCCTGAAGGAAATTTCCAAGGACCGTCTGATTATCATGGTAACCCATAACCCGGAGCTGGCGGAGCAGTACTCTTCCCGTATCATCCGCATGCTGGATGGTGAGGTAAAAAGTGACTCTATGCCCCTGACCTCGGAAGAAGAGGCGGAGGAGGCGGCCTGTGACCGGGAAAAACAGGCCCGAATGAGCCAAAAGAATCCTACCATGAGCTTTGCTACCTCCTTTGGCCTGTCTCTGAAGAACCTTTTCACCAAGAAGGGACGAACCCTGCTGACGGCTTTTGCCGGCAGCATTGGTATAATCGGCATTGCCTTGATTCTGGCCATTTCCCAGGGGACTACCAATTACATCGATGCTGTTCAGGAGGAAACCCTGTCCTCCTATCCGCTGTCTATTCAGGAAACCACGACGGATTTGGGCAGCATTATGGAAATGTTCATGGGTACCAATGCCGCCGGCAGGGAGCGTGACACCAGTGCCCCGGCTGTCTACGAAAAGTCTTCAGTTTATGAGATGATAGACGCCTACTCCAATCTGGATTATTACGACAACGATCTGAAGTCCTTTAAGGCTTATTTAGAGGAGGAATACGCCAAGGAGGACAGTTCTCTACATGAAGCCCTGAACGGCGTTCATTATACCTATAATCTGCCTTTGGCCATTTACACCAAAAATGTGGACGGCAACATCAAGGGAACCGATACTCAGGATTTACTGACACAAATTATCATGAATGCCATGGGTGTGGACATGTCCTCCATGATTTCCCTTAGGGATACCATGATGAGCAGCTATTCTTCGTCTTCGGCCTCCATGATGAGCTCCAACATGAATATCTGGCAGGAAATGCTGCCGGGTTTAGAGGGGGAGACCATTAATCCCTTGATTGAGAGTCAGTATGACCTGCTGGCCGGCGCCTGGCCTAAGGAATACAATGAGATTCTGCTGGTTATTGATGAGAATAACGAACTGGATGACATGAGCCTTTACGCTTTGGGTCTGGTTGAAGAGGAATACATTACAGAAACCAGCCGGGCTGCCATCAACGGTGAAGCTATCAATTTCCGTGATAAGAGCTGGAGCTTTGACGAACTGATGGGGCTGGAGTACCATCTGGTTTTGCCTTCAGATTGCTATGCCTACAACGCGGAAAGCGGCAAGTATGAGGATTTGCGAGGAACCGATACCGGTCTGCAGTATTTGTATGACAATGGCACTGTGCTGAAGGTGGTGGGCATTATCCGTCCTAATCCGGACGCAACCAGCACCATGCTCAGCGGTTGCCTGGCCTATACCTCTAAGCTTACGGAATATGTTGTTACTGCCGGAGAGAAGTCACAAGCCATTGCTGCCCAGAAGGCTGATCCGGAGATGGATATCTTTACGGGCTTGCAGTTCTCCAACACTGTAGGTGAGTTGACTGACCTTGAGAAGAGGGAACGGGTGGAGGCCTGGTTTGCCTCTCTCAGTGAGGAAGAGAAGGCCGAACAGTATCTGGCCTTGATGAGTGAGCCTTCGGAAGAGGTTATGGCCCAGTACATGACTCAGTATCAGGCCATGTATTCCGAAGAAGAGATTTTGGCCATGATGACCCAAAGCATGACAGCTGAGATGGGCGTCAGTGAGGAACAGGTTTCCTCCTACCTGGCCGGCATGTCTGCTGAGGAAAAGACGGAACTGGTTAACGAGATGCTGGCTGAACAGATTCGACGTCAGTACGCCCAGCAGGTGGCTGAGCAATTCGCTCAGGTGCCCACGGCCCAGATGGCCGTCCTTATGGAGCAGGAGATTGCGTCCTATACCGATGAGCAATGCGCGGTCCTTTTTGATGATGTAATTGAATTCTCATCTGCCACCTATGAGGATAACCTGCTTGCACTGGGCGCTTTGGAGCTGGATTCTCCTTCTGCCATTCATCTGTATGCCTCAACCTTTGAAAACAAGGATGTAATTGAGGAGGCCATTGCAACCTACAACGATGGCAGAGAAGAACTGGAGCGAATTAAATACACCGATTATATCGGTATTATGATGAGCTCCATCACCACTATTATCCATGCCATTACCTATGTGCTGATTGCCTTTGTTGCCATTTCGCTTATTGTATCCTCCATTATGATTGGTGTTATTACCCTAATTTCCGTACAGGAGAGAACCAAGGAAATCGGTATTCTCCGTGCCATTGGTGCTTCCAAACGGGATGTATCCGGCCTTTTCAATGCTGAAACCATTATCATCGGCTTTGCTTCCGGCCTCCTGGGTGTAGCGGTAACCTGGCTGCTTTGTCTGCCGATTAATCTGGTTATTCATCGCCTAACGGAAATTGAAAGCCTCAATGCTGTTTTGCCTCTGCCAGCCGCAACTAATCTGGTTGTCATCAGCATGGTGTTGACCCTGATTTCCGGCGAGAGTGCCTCCCGCAGTGCCGCCCGGAAGGATCCTGTGGTTGCCCTGCGCACCGAATAAGTATAAAGGAAAGCCCTGCCGACGGCAGGGCTTTTTTGCTGTATTAAACTATTCACCCTCCTCAGTGGCCTTGGTGGGGACGGGCTTTACCGGTGGATGAAGACCAGCGAGGGGGGAGTGCATGGCGGCCTCCCGAAGGCTGTCATTCTCTACATGGGTGTAAATCTGGGTGGTGTTCAGATGCTCATGGCCCAGCAGCTCCTGCAGGGTGCGGACATCAACACCGTTTTGCAGCATAAGGGTAGCGGCGGTGTGGCGTAGCTTGTGGGCTGAATAGCGGCTGCTGTCCAGTCCGGCTCCCTCCAAATGTTTTTTTACTAAATTGTGGACGGTGCTGCGACTGATGCGTTCCCGTCGGCTGGAAATAAAAAGGGCTGGGGTGTTGGCAGCCTGACTTTGACGCAGAGGCAGCCAGGCCTGCAGGGCGGAGAGGCAGGCTTCGTTGAGGTAGACGATTCGCTCCTTGTTGCCCTTGCCCAAAACCCGAAGGCTGTCATCCTGAATATCGGACAGGTTAAGCCCGATAAGCTCGGAGATACGAAGGCCGCAGTTGAGGAAAAGAGTCAATATGCAGTAATCTCTAACGGCGTTTTTACCGTCTACTCCCTGCAAGAGCTTCAAGCTTTCTTCCAAAGTAAGGTAACGGGGCAGCGTTTTTATCAGCTTTGGGCTGTCTAAATCCTTTACCGGGTTCTCGTCAATCAGCTTCTCCTTAACATTCAGATATTTATAGTAGCTACGGATGGTGGAGATTTTGCGGGCCCGGGAGGTAGCATTCAAACCGTAGCCGGAGCTTTTGCTGTTGCCGTGGGTGGCACGATCCCGGCTGAGGAAGGAAAGAAAGTCATAAATGTCAGACAGTGTGACGGTTTTCACAAAGGCCAGGTCAATATCGGATATGGAAATGTCATCCAGCTCGCAGGTAGGCGAGGCCAGCCCCCTGCGCTGCTTGAGAAAGCGGAAGAAGGTGCGCAGGTCCAGGTAGTATTCTTCAACGGTTTTTTTGCTGTGGCCTTTAATGGTTTCGTGATAGACCAAAAATCGGCGGATAATATCCGGCGCTTCGGAACGATAGTCCATGGCTGTCTACTCCTTTCCCGGCAGAAGCCGGAAAGCGATGAAAGTTCCCTTTTGCTTAAACATTATAGTGCCTTTGGGATTCATCGTCAATGCTGGGGAGAGAGAGCCGGACAGGCAAAAAGGGTACTGCTTGGCTATGACATAGGATAATCAAGGGGTATTGGCTCCCTTCCCCGGAGCAATGGTCAGGGTGAAGGTGAAGGTGGTCAGCCCGTCGGCACTGGTGACAAAAATATCCTCCCGGTGGTTATCCAGAATGGATTTTACCAGATAGAGGCCCAAACCAACGCCGTCCTTATCCACACTGCGGGATTTATCCGACTTGTGGAAACGGTCAAAGATAAAGGGAAGGTCATCCGGCGGGATGGTAAGCCCGTGATCCGAGATGGCCACATAGGCACGACCGGATTGCTTCCAGAGGGAGACCCCAAGGGTGGTTCCCTCGGTGGCAAATTTTACAGCATTATCCAGAAGATTATAGACGACCTGAGTAATGGAGTCCCGGTCACCTAAGGCGAAAATAGCTTCCTCCGGGAAGTCTGCGTCCACATCCAGCTTTTTGTCGTTAATTTTGCTTTCCAAACTCAGCATGGTTTGGAAAATCAGCTCGGTTAGGTCAAAGCGTCGGCTGCGGAGAGCTTCCGGGTCTTTGGCAGACAAACTGGAAATATTCAGCATGCTGCGCACCAAACGGCTGAGCCGATGGGTTTCGCTGGAAATGATGGTCAGATATTCGTTTTGCTTCTCAGGTGGAATGGTGCCATCCAGGATGCCGTCAGCAAAACCGGAAATGGTGGTCATGGGGGTTTTTAATTCGTGGGAGATATTGGCAATGAACTCGCTGCGTTGCTTATCCTGACGCTCCAAGGCATCTGCCATGAGGTTAAAACTATCTGCCAGCAAGCCCAGCTCATCGCCGGTGTCAACATGAACGCGGGCAGCTAAGTCCCCCCTGGCAAAGCTATTAACGGTTTTTGTGATTTCCCGGATGGGCTGCACGGTGTGACGGGTGGTAACCCAGGAAACCAGTACAGCCAGGACCAAAACCACAAGGGCAACGGCCATCATGCGGTCAAAGGAGGCCCTCCAAACCTGAGATAGGTCAGAGCGGTCAGCGGCAACCACAACATAACCTACGAAATCAGAGTCTGCCTGCGTGGCTGTCAGAGCGATGACATAGCGGGCGGTGGCTCCGGAATAATTATCCTGATAGCTGCCTTTCTCTTTCAAGGAAGACCAAATTGGTTCGGGAATGGATGTGCCGATATGGGGGCAAT
>JAKSQI010000057.1 GCA_024404215.1 Oscillospiraceae bacterium | reverse complement strand
AAGCAAAAAAGCAGCCACAGGCAAAGCCTGTGGCTGCTTTTTTGCGGACAATTCAATCTGCCGGCCCTATTCCTTTGCCATTACATCTCCGTTTTCCATTAAGTCAAACAGAAGCTGCAGATAGGCGGGGGAGACGGGGGTAAAGCGCCCATCGGCGCGAAGCTTCAAAAGCTCCTCTTTGGAAGCCCAGCGGACTTCGGAAACCTCTTCTGCTTGAAGTAAAAGCTTATCCGGGTTCAAATCCTGTCTGAGCAGAAAAAGTTCATCGTAGCCTCCGGCAAAGCTGACAGTAAGGGCCGGGCGAAGGCTATCCAAATCTACATCCAGATTCAGTTCCTCTCTGGCCTCCCGCATGGCAGCCATGCGGCCGGTTTCGCCGGCAAGGGCACAGCCGCGGACAGAAAAATCCCATCGGCCGGGCCAGCGGCCACAGGTTTCTCTTCTTCGCTGAATCAGCATTTCAGCCTTGGAATTGAAAATGCAGAGATGAACCACAAGACGATACTGCCCAGGGCCAAGACTCTTGGGGCCTGTCGTACAGAGGCCCACGGGCTGGCGGTCCTTATCATAAATATCCATGGCCTCCATGGTTATTCCTCTCGGGCGGCCTTGATGGCAGCATCATACAGGGCTTTTTTGGAGAAACCGGTTTCCTCAGAGGCCCGCTTGGCGGCATCCTTTAGGGAAAGGCCGTTGTCACGATAGCGATTTACGGCAGCCAAAGCCTGTTCCAAATCCATTTCCGGCTCTTCAACAGGCTCCGCTCCGTGAACACAAAGCACATACTCTCCCCTGGGATCTGTGCTTTCGTAAAGGGCGCAGGCCTGGGAAAGGGTTAGATGCAGAGTTTCCTCGTGGAGCTTGGTCAGTTCACGGGATAGGGTGATTTCACGATCTCCAAAGACCTCCAGCATGTCACGCAGAGTGTACTTCAGCTTGTGAGGGGCTTCCAGAAAAACCATGGTACGCTGTTCGTTTATCAGGCTGTTTAGATGGTCAAAGCGGCTTTTTTTAGTGACGGAGAGGAAGCCTTCAAAGGTAAAGCGACCGGTGGGCAGGCCAGACAAGGCCAAAGCGCTGACTACAGAGCTGGGGCCCGGAACGACCCGAACCGGAACACCGTTATCCCGGCAGAGACGGACCAAATCCTCGCCGGGGTCACTGATGGCCGGCATGCCGGCATCCGTCACCAAAGCACAGGTTTCCCCCTCCAACAGACGGGAAAGAATGCGTTCGCCACTGGAAGCGCGATTGTGTTCATAATAGCTGACCAGTGGCTTTTTTAGGCCAAAATGGTTTAACAGCTTTAAAGTAACGCGGGTATCCTCCGCTGCAACAAAATCGGCTTGCTCCAGAGTTTCCAAAGCCCGAGGGCTGAAGTCCCCCAGATTGCCGATGGGGGTGCCGACTAGATACAGCATTCCTGCCATGTGTGTTCCTCATTTCTTATGTTAGTTATCGTCGGTATATGGACCGGAGCTCCGGGCTTTCCGACCCATCGTCGTTCAAGAGAATCAGAGGGGCCTCAACCGTTATGCCCGGTTTTGCCCCCCGCACGCTTTCCACCAAAACCAAATTAGGAGGGGTGCCGACCTTGGACTGGACAAAACGGAGCCGCTTGGGTTCCAGCCCACAGTCGTGCATGACATACTGCAGCTCAGCGCTGCGCTCGGGCTTGTGAACCATGCAGAAGCGGCCGCCCCAGCGTACAGACCAGCGGGCAGCCAGGCAGGCATCCTCCAGTGTACAGGAAAGCTCTGTTCGGGCCAAGGCTGTTTTGCTGTCCGTTGCCTCTTTGCCGCTTCCCTTCTGGTAATAGGGGGGATTCATAACAGCAAGGTCAAAGCAGCCGGCCGAAAAAAGGGAGCGGTACTCCCTAAGGTCACCCTCCAGCGCCTGAAAGCGGTTGGCCAGGCTATTTAGTGCGGCGTTATCCCGGGCAGCAGAGACTGCTTCCGGCTGAATGTCCAGAGCGGTAATCTGACGGGCCGGGTCATCCAAGGCCAGCAGAATGCCGATAACACCGCTGCCGCAGCCAAAATCGGCCACGGATCTGCCGCGCACAGAACGGCTGAAGGCGTATAAAAGAACGGCATCCGTGCCAATGGAAAAGCCGCGGCCGGAATAAAAGGCCGGGCCGTCAGGGGAGAAATAGTCAATGGCCATAAGCAGGGCTCCTGATGGATGATAAGTGTCTCCATTGTAGCATGAAAGTCAAAAAAAGCAACGAGAGACCACGGTCAAATGAAAAAAGACAGGGTTTATTATAATAAAAAAGAGAGAAAACAGAAGAAAAATGACGAAAAAAGAAGATAATTGTAAGAAAGCGTAATTTACAGACGCCAAAAGGTCAAAGAAAGTCAAAGATGAGGATTGCTATTTCCTGCGAGTCAGCCTACAATACAGACAAGGTCAAAGAAAGTCAAAGTCAAAACGAAAAACCGAAAGAGGTGCTTCCCATGGCAGCAGGAATCAGTGATTTGATAGCAGGCTTCATTCAGGAACTGCTGAATGAAGCGGACGGAACGGCAGAGCTGCAGAGGGCGGAATTGGCCAGCCGCTTTAACTGCGTGCCCAGCCAGATAAACTATGTTATTTCCACCCGTTTTTCTCCGGAACACGGTTATGTGGTGGAAAGCCGGCGAGGTGGAGGCGGTTACATCCGTATTTCCCGGGTGCGAACCGATCCCAAAAGGCTTGTGATGCATACAGTAAATGCCGTAGGGGATACACTGGATGCCCGAACGGCCGCTGCCTTGATTTCTAATTTAGTAAATGCCGGCGTCATGCGGGAAGATCATGCGATTCTGGCCATGGCGGCCACGGGGACAGCAGCTCTGATGCCGGCCAATCCCCGGGAAAGAGATGCCATTCGCGCCTCAGTATTCAAACAAATATTAATTCATCTGTTTCAGTAAGAAAGGAGAAGTCAGTATGAATTGCAGCAATTGTGGAAAGAATGAAGTAAGCTTCACCTATACATCTAATATTAACGGTAAGGTAACCAAGAAGCAGCTGTGTGCCGAATGTGCCAGACAGCTGGGCTATGCCGACAGCTTCGGCAGCATGTTCTCTCGTACGGAGCGCATGATGAGCCGCATGATGGATGGCTTTTTCGGCAGCAGCCTGAAGCCCTTCACGGCCTTTGGCCTGCCGGTTACCGAATTCTTTGGGCTTCCCGGTTGGGAGGCTGAGGCTGCCGAAGCCAATCCAATGCCGGCCGGGACGGCGTCAGCCCCACAGGCGGAAAAGGCCGAAGGGGAAGGGCTGGATCCGGAACTGAGCCGCCGTCGCGAAATCAACGCATTGCGCCATCAAATGGGGCGGGCAGCAGCAAAAGAGGATTATGAGACTGCTGCGAAGCTTCGGGATGAGATTCGCAGACTGGAAGGCTAAAGCGGAATTGATGCCGAAGGGAGGTAAGGATTATGGGCATGGAAGAGAGAATGTCTGACAATTTAAAAAGGGTTTTGATGCTTGCACAATCCGCCGCGGGAGAATACGGAAGCCGCACCATAGGTACAGAGCATTTGTTGCTGGCTCTCTCTCAGGAGAAGGGCAGCCTGGGCTGCCGCCTGCTGATGGAATTCGGACTGGATACGGAGCTGCTGAGAGCACTCATGAACCGCAGAAGCAGCGGAGGTCAGACCAAGGGTGATGAGCAGCTCACCTTCACCCAACAAGGCATGCGGGCACTGGAGAATGCAGCCATGGAGGTCAACCGTTTGGGTCACAGAGAAATGGGAACCGGCCATTTGCTGCTGGGTCTCCTGCGTCAGTCAGATTCCGGTGCAGCCGGGATGCTGAACCGGGCCGGTGTCAAGTCCGGTGAGCTGTATCAAAAAACCGAGGAAGCGCTGAGAAGCAAACCGGATGAACGGCAGCCTGCAGCCGTTGGCAGCAGTGAGGCCGGAGAGGAAGGGGATACCCTGAAGCAGTTCAGCCGGGACCTGAATCAGCTTGCCATTCAGGGAAAGCTGGACCCGGTAATCGGTCGGGAGGAAGAAATCAAGCGGGTTATTCAAATTCTGTCCCGCCGTACTAAAAACAACCCGGTTTTGATTGGTGAGCCCGGTGTGGGCAAAACAGCCATTGCAGAAGGTCTGGCCCAAATGATTGCCTCCGGAAATGTGCCGGATAGTATGCAGGGCAAGCGGGTCTTGTCCCTGGATCTTACTGGTATGGTGGCCGGAACCAAGTACCGCGGTGATTTTGAAGAGCGAATTAAAAGCGCTTTGGAAGAGGCACGGGAGGATGGCAAGGTAATTCTGTTCATTGATGAGCTCCACACCATTATTGGAGCGGGCGCAGCAGAAGGCGCCATGGATGCGGCCAACATCGTGAAGCCTATGCTGGGAAGAGGCGAAATTCAAGTGGTTGGTGCAACCACCTTGGATGAGTACCGGAAATACATTGAAAAGGATGCTGCACTGGAGCGGCGTTTCCAGCCGGTCATGGTTAATGAGCCAACTCAGGAGCAGTCCGTGCAGATTCTCCGTGGACTGCGGGAGAAATATGAAGCTCATCATAAGCTTACCATTACTGACGAAGCCTTGGAAACCGCAGTTGCCATGTCGGCCCGCTACATCAACGACCGTTATCTGCCGGATAAGGCCATTGATTTAATTGATGAGGCTGCTTCCCGGGTTCGCATGGAAAACCAAAAAACTCCTCCGGATGTGCTGGAGCTGGAGCAGAAAAAGCTAGCCCTTCAAAAGGAAAAGGCGGCAGCGGTGGAAGCACAGGATTACGAAAAGGCAGCTCAACTTAGAGATGAGGAAAGCAAACTGGAAGAAACTTTGACAAATGCCAGACGCTGCTGGGCCATGGCAGGCAAGAGCAACCGCGGGGTTGAGGCGGAGGATGTTGCTGCAGTAGTATCCGGCTGGACCGGAGTTCCGGTTACCAGTATTACGGAAAATGAAGGTCAGCGTCTTCTCAAGATGGAAGAGGTTCTTCATCGGAGAGTTGTAGGGCAGGAGGAAGCCGTTTCGGCTGTGGCCAAGGCCATTCGACGGGGACGTGTTGGCTTGAAGGATCCCAAAAGGCCGGTTGGCTCCTTCCTCTTCCTGGGGCCTACTGGCGTAGGAAAAACAGAACTCTGCAAGGCCTTGGCGGAGGCCATGTTCGGGGATGAAAATGCCATGATTCGCATTGATATGTCCGAGTATATGGAAAAGCACACCGTTTCCCGGCTGATTGGCTCTCCTCCGGGTTATGTGGGCTACGATGAGGGGGGACAGCTTACCGAAAAGGTTCGCCGCAAGCCCTACAGTGTGGTTCTCTTTGATGAAATTGAAAAGGCCCACGAGGATGTCTTTAATCTAATGCTGCAGGTAATGGATGATGGCCGTCTCACTGATGGGCAAGGACGTCAGGTGGACTTTAAAAACACGGTTGTGGTTATGACCAGTAATGTGGGGGCCAGAAGCCTAATGGAAAAGAGCACCCGTCTGGGCTTCCATGAAGGGAATGACGCAGAAGCAGAGACGGCGGATTACGAGGCGCTCAAGCAACGGGTAACCGGTGACCTGAGAAATACCTTCAAACCGGAGTTTTTGAACCGCATTGATGAAATTGTTGTTTTCCACCGCCTGACGAAAGAAAACATACGCAATATCTGTCGTAATATGCTTCAGACCGTAACAGACCGTCTGGCGGATATGGATATCATCATGACTGCAGACGAAAGTGCCCTGGATTTGCTGTCGGACAAGGGCTTTGACCCGGTGTACGGAGCGCGCCCCCTGCGCCGTGCTATTCAAAGTGCTGTGGAGGACCGGGCGGCAGAGCAGATTTTGGAAGGCTCGGTTCAGCCTGGTGACCGGGTCCGGCTGATGGCAGAAGAGGGAAAGCTTCTTCTGAAAAAAGCGGAATAAAGACCATGTAGTGGAATTCTATGTAAAAAATTCACAAATGACGCTGAAAACCCCGGCGAGGCCAGATGTGCCTCGCCGGGGTTTTTCGGCTTTCAACAGAAGAAAAAAGAACAAAAGAAAGGATGAAGGGCGGGAATTAGGTTAAATGAAACAGGTATGTAATAAATATGTAATAAACAGTAGGACTTAAGAGGATAGGGGTGGAACAAAAGGCATAAAGGCATATTGCACAAAAAGGAGATGAAGAATTAGTACAACATTCACAGACTTTCTGCGATGGATTGACAATAGAAAGAAATAAGGGTAATATACCCCATAGTTTTGCATAATCATTAGGGGCTTTGCGCCCTAAATTGTGCAATATGCCTATATGCAATGGGCTTTTGAGACGCTTTGTCAAAGAATCCTTGCATGAGAGAAACAGGAGGAGCCTATGGGAGAATATCTTGAATTCCGAAACATCAGCAAGTCCTTCCCCGGCGTAAAGGCATTGGATGGCATCAGCTTCCGTGCCGAAGGCGGTCAGTGCCTGGCACTGATTGGCGAAAACGGCGCCGGTAAAAGTACGTTGCTGAAAATCATGAGCGGCGACCTGCGGGGTGACGAAGGAAGCGTTATCCTGAACGGGGAAGAGATGCACTTTACATCTCCCCACGACGCTATTCAGCGCGGTATCAGCGTAATTTATCAGGAACGTCAGCTGATGCCTTACCTGAGCGTCATGGAAAACATCTTCAGTGGCGAGATGCCCACCAACAAGCTGGGAATTGTAGACTACAAGAAGATGAAGAAGGAAGCCCAGAGCATTATCGATTTGTTTGGCCTGAACATCGATCCTACCGCACCGGTAGGCAGCCTGTCTACTGCATATCAGCAGATGGTAGAAATCATGAAGGCCTATCGTCGTGACAGTAAGGTAATCGCTTTTGATGAGCCGACTGCCCCTCTGGCCGACACAGAGATTCAGGTGCTGTTCAAGCTGATTGAGGGCTTGAAGAAAGCCGGTAAGATTGTTATTTACATTTCTCACCGACTGGCTGAGCTGTTTGTGGTATCTGAGCAGATTGTCGTCATGAAGGACGGCAAGCTGGTAAAGACCATGAAGACATCCGAAAGCAGCGAGCCGGAACTGATTAAGGCCATGGTAGGCCGAGACATCGGCGATACCTACTCCGGACTGAAGCGCAACGACAAGCAGGGCGATGTTCTGCTGGAAGTAAAGAATCTGGTATCCTATGACGTAAAGGATGTGAGCTTCCAGCTGCACGCAGGCGAGGTACTGGGCTTTGCAGGTCTGGTAGGCGCCGGCCGTACCGAGGTTATGCGTGCAGTATTCGGCGCAGACCCGATTCTGTCCGGTGAAATCTATCTGGAAGGCAAGAAGGTAAAGTTCAAAGAGCCTAAGGATGCCATCAAGGCCGGCATTGCTCTTTGCCCGGAAGACCGTAAGGATCAGGGCTTGGAGCTGTGGCGCAGCATTAAGGATAATGTCTGCATGCCGGTACTGGCTAAGCTGAAGAAGGGCCTGTTCCTGGATCGCAATGCCTGCAAGGAACTGGCTGATGAAGCAGTAGCCCAGTACAGCATCAAGACCCCCACGGTAGAAAAGGCAACCGTAGAGCTGTCCGGTGGTAACCAGCAGAAGGTTATCCTGGGCCGCTGGACATCCAGCAAGATGGACACTAAGGTTCTGATTCTGGATGAGCCTACCAAGGGTATTGACGTAGGTACCAAGGCAGAAATATATCAGGTTGTGTGCGACTTCGCAAAGCAGGGAATCGGCGTAATCTTCATTTCGTCTGAGCTGACCGAAGTTATCAACGTAGCCGACAGAATCATTGTCATGCACAATGGACACATTACCGGTGAGATTATGCGTGAGCAGGCCACTGAAGAAAACGTTCTGGCCATGGCCATGCTTGATTAAGGAGCGAATTTTATGGTAAAGAAAATTACATCATCCAAGCTTTTTACTTTGATTGTTATCTGGGTTGCCCTGATGATTATCTTCACGGTTGCCCCTCTGGCTATGGGCAAAACACCCATCATCACAAAGATTGTTGATATCATTGACCTGATGATTGTTACATCTTTCCTGGCTGTTGGTGCCGGTTTCCTGATGGTTTCCGGTAACATGGACCTGTCTGCCGCCGGTATCGGCGCCTTCGGCTGTGTGTGCACCGCGGTTTTGATTCAGTATTCCCACCTGCCGGCACCTATTGCTATGATTATTGCCCTGGTTGCCTGCGTTATTTTCGGCGTGCTGAACGGTACCCTGGTTAACCAGTTCAAGTGCCCGGCCTTTATTGCTACTATGGCTATGAACTATGTAGCCAAGGGCTGCATGCAGTGGGTCTCTGTTGACCCCGAAACCGGTAACGCTGGTTCTGTTTACGTTTACAATGACTTTGTTACTTTTATTCGTGAGACCAAAATTGTCGGCCTGCCTCTTACCTTCTATATTGCTCTAATTGTTTTCATCATTTATGGCATCATCCTGAGCAAGTCCGTTTTCGGCATGAAAATGTATCTGGTTGGCGGCAACCCCACTGCTGCTCATCTGGTTGGTATCAACCCCTACAAGTATATTCTGATTCTTTTCGCCAACTCCGGTTTCCTGGCAGGTATTGCCGGTATCCTGTACATGTGCCGTGCTAACCAGGGTGACTTGAACGCTCTGTCCCTCAACCAGTTCACCGGTATGACTGCCGCTATCCTCGGTGGTGTAAGCTTCGGCGGCGGTAATGGTAACATCGCCGGCGTATTTATTGGTTTGATGATTTTGAACACCTTTAACAAGGGCATGCTGCTCTGCGGTGCCTCCACCTACTGGACCACCGTTCTGTCCGGTGTTCTGCTGCTGGTTGCTCTGGTGGTTGATAATATTCAGACTGCCCGCAAGCGTAAGATTGTTTAAGTCGCAGGAGCAAGCCTATGGGAGAATATCTTGAATTCCGAAACATCAGCAAGTCCTTCCCCGGCGT
>JAKSQI010000056.1 GCA_024404215.1 Oscillospiraceae bacterium | reverse complement strand
GCGGGGCCGTATCCGATACCCAGCGTAAAGCCGGACGTACCGAGATTAAGAAGTATAAGTATACCCAAAACATGGAGCGCGTGGTAACGGGCCGTTTTACGGGGTCCAGATTATAGGAGGATACACTCATGGCTGAAAAGAAAAAGACAACATCCCAGGCTATTCCTGCTGAGGATAAGAAAAAAGCCTTGGAAACGGCTATTGCACAGATTGAAAAAACCTATGGCAAGGGAAGCATTATGCGCATGGGCTGGGACGGCTTTCAGGTGAATGTGGAGGCTATTCCTACCGGTTCGCTGTCTTTGGACCTGGCACTTGGTATTGGTGGTGTTCCCAAAGGACGCATTATTGAGATTTATGGTCCTGAATCTTCCGGTAAAACGACTCTTGCTCTTCATATTGTTGCTTCTGCCCAGAAAATGGGCGGTGAAGTTGCCTACATTGATGCTGAGCATGCTTTGGAGCCGGCTTATGCAAGAGCACTTGGGGTTAATATAGAAAACATGCTGATATCTCAGCCGGATACCGGTGAAGATGCACTGGCAATTACCGAAACACTGGTTCGCAGTGGCGCTGTGGATGTTGTGGTTGTAGACTCTGTTGCTGCCTTGGTTCCCCGGAGCGAAATTGAAGGTGAAATGGGTGACAGCAGTGTTGGTGTTTTGGCCCGTCTTATGAGCCAGGCCTTGCGCAAGCTAGCCGGTTCCATTTCCAAAACCAATTGCGTGGTTATTTTCATTAATCAGCTGCGCGAAAAAATCGGCGTTATGTACGGAAACCCTGAAACTACACCGGGTGGTCGTGCACTGAAGTACTTCTCCAGTGTGCGCATTGATGTCCGCCGTATTGAAAGCATGAAGGTAGGCGGTGAAGTGGTTGGTAACCGTACGCGTGCCAAGGTAGTTAAGAATAAGGTTGCACCTCCTTTTAAAGAGGCGGAATTTGATATTATGTATGGTGAAGGCATTTCTAAAATCGGTGAGATTATCGATTTGGGCGTCAAGCTGGAACTGATTGACAAGGGCGGTGCCTGGTATACCATCGGGGATACTCGCATCCAGGGACGCGACGGCGTGAAAACTTTGTTGCAAGAGAATTTCGTGTGTTCTGATTATATTGAGTAGCAGATTCGGGATAATGCTTTTAATCTCATGAGTCCCCAAGCTAGGGCTGCTGTCAAGGCCGCAGGACGGGCTGTAGATGTCTCTGCCGATGATTTTGAGGGCTGATGGAACGCCGCATTACTAAGCTGGTATCCTCAAACAAAGTTAAGAATCGGGTCTATGTGGATTTGGACACAGGCGAAAGTTTTCCAATTACTTTGAATCAAGTGGTTGAGCTTGGCCTCTATTCCGGCCAGGTTTTGGACGAAGAAGCCTTTATGGACCTTCAGGGAAAGGCTGAACTTGCCCGAGCTAAAGCTCGGGCTCTTCGTGCGTTAGAGAGTCGTCCTCTTTCCAGCCAACAACTGACAGACAGGCTTCGGCGGAAGGGAACCGACGAGGCTGCCGCTGAGGAGACGGTTTCCTGGTTGGAGAATCTTGGTGTTGTGAACGATCAGGAGCTGGCTGGTCAGATTGTCAGGCATTATGCGGTCAAGGGCTATGGACCGGCTAAAATCCGGGAAGAGCTTTATCGGCGAGGAATACCCCGCGACTATTGGGAGGAGGCTCTTGAGCAGATACCCGACCAGGACGATGAGCTATACCGTCAGCTCTGCGCTCATATGAGAAGAAGGAAAGCGGACTGTCGGCAAAAGGAGAAAACGATACAGGCCCTGCTTCGCAGAGGATTCTCGGGCGAAGCCATTCGGAGGGCCATGAATCAATGGGAGATGGAAGCATGGGAAAACGAATCGGAATGATTTCTTTGGGCTGTGCCAAAAATTTAGTTAACAGCGAACAGATGATGTATCTGCTGGATGAAGCTGGTTATGAGGTGTCCGGGGATACAGAAAATGTGGATGCCGTTATTGTCAATACCTGTGGATTTATTGACTCTGCGAAAAGTGAGGCTATTGACGTCATACTGGATTTGGCAGAGGCCAAGGCTGCGGGAAGTGTTGGGAAGATTATTGTGATTGGCTGTCTGTCCCAGCGCTATCAGAATGAAATGCAGGAGGAACTGCCGGAAGTAGATGCCGTCTGTGGAACGGGAAGCTATGGAGAAATTGTTACCATATGCGACCGTGTTTTGCAAGGAGAACAGCTGTCACATTTTGGAGATATTCATGCACCGGAAGCTGCCGTTGGCCGTGTGTTGACCACCTCTCCTCTATGGGAATACTTAAAGATTGCTGAGGGCTGTGATAACTGGTGCGCTTTTTGTATTATACCCAAGCTCCGTGGCCGTTATCGCAGTCGGCCCATGGAAGATTTAATTGCTGAGGCTGAGGGGCTGGCAAAGCAAGGTATCCGGGAATTAATCATCATTGCACAGGATATTACCAGGTATGGAAAAGACTTGAAAACCGGAGAGAATCTTTCAGTGCTGCTGCGTCGCTTATGCAAGATTGAGGGGCTGAAGTGGATTCGCCTGCATTATCTCTACCCCAATGACATTACCGACGAACTGATTCAGACCATTGCTGATGAACCGAAAATTCTCAAATATTTGGATATACCCATCCAGCATATCAGTGATGGCATTTTACACACCATGTGCCGTCGAGGCAACGGAAAGGAAATCCGTCAACTTTTCAAGGAACTGCGCCGCAGAATTCCCGGATTGGTACTCCGCACCAGCCTGATTGCAGGTCTGCCCGGTGAGGGAGAAGCAGAGTTTGAAGAGCTCTGCAGCTTTTTGGAAGAAGCAAAAATTGAACGGGCCGGTGTCTTTCCTTACTCTCCTGAGGAGGGAACCCGAGCTGAACAGATGGAAAGACCGGATGCAGAAACGGCAGAAAAGCGGGCGGCCATGGTGGCGGAGCTTCAAAACCGAATTATGGAAGAGTATAATCTAAAACGGGTAGGAAGCACGGAAACAGTTCTGATTGAAGAGTTTGACGGCACTGTATATACAGGGCGAAGCTATGCGGAATCTCCGGATATTGATGGATATATTCATTTTAAATCCCATGAACTGATCACCGGTGACTTTGCTAGAGTGACGATTACGGATGTGATAGACGGCGAACCCTTTGGAATGGGCATTGCCGAGGAGGAATAAGTATGAATTTGGCAAACAAGCTAACGGTTATGCGGGTGGTATTAATTCCTGTGTTTCTTCTTTTACTGTATCTGGGATTTCCCGGCTGCAGCTACTTTGCTTTGGCTGTTTTTGTTATAGCCAGTTTAACTGACTTTTTGGATGGCCAAATTGCCAGAAGGAAAAACATGGTTACTACTTTCGGCAAATTCCTGGACCCGTTGGCAGATAAAATGCTGGTCTTTGCTGCATTGCTCTGGTTCTGCGCTGCCGGACGTTTTCCCGTTTGGGCCATGGCCTTGGTTGCAGCTCGGGAGTTTGCTGTCAGCGGCCTGCGAATGATTGCAGCCAGTGAAGGAAAGGTTATGGCTGCTGCCTGGTCTGGCAAGATTAAGACCGCTTCTACCATGGTTTGTATTATTCTTATGTTTTTTCCGGTTCCCCCATTGGTTGACTGGATATGCACTCTTGTGATCGTTTTGACAACGGTCTATTCCGGCGTGGAGTATTTTGTCAAGAACCGCGGGGTTATATCCTTTGAATAAGAGTCCGGGGGGCACGAAAATGAGGGACTATCAACAGGGCCTGAGAGATGGTTTGGCTATTGGACTTGGCTATCTTTCCGTGTCTTTTGCCTTTGGAGTTACTGCGGTTCATGCAGGAATTCCACTGTGGGCAGCTGTTTTAATATCCATGACGAATCTTACCAGCGCCGGACAGCTGGCCGGTGTCTCTGTTATTGCAGCCTGCGGCAGTGTGTTGGAAGTTGCCTTGACTCAGGTGGTTATTAATCTTCGCTACGCATTAATGAGCCTGTCTTTATCTCAAAAGCTGGATTCCTCTGTTACCGGGCCCCAACGTTATGCCATTGCCTTCGGTAATACGGATGAGATTTTTGCTGTTGCTTCGTCACGCCCCAAGCCCTTTACTGCTTCCTATTTTTATGGTCTTATGACCCTGCCGTGGGTTTGTTGGTCCGGCGGAACCCTGCTGGGAGCAGCAGCCGACAAAATACTACCGGGAAGCATTTTGTCAGCACTTGGAGTGGCCATTTATGGAATGCTGATTGCAGTGGTTCTTCCGGCAGCAAAAAAGAGTGGGGCGGTTGCTTTTGTTGCGCTTGTGGCGGTGGCGTTAAGCTGTGCTTTTCACTGGCTGCCTGGTTTGAGTCAGGTTTCCGGCGGTTTCACCATTATTATCTGTGGGGTCGTTGCTGCTGCCGTCGGTGCTCTGTTACATCCAGTGGAGGACTAAGCTATGGAAAAAATGTCAACACTTCGCTTGATAGTCTCCATTGCCGTTATGGCCCTTACCACCTATGCCATTCGCATGCTGCCCCTTACCCTGATGAAAAAGAAAATAACCAACCGATTTCTTCGGTCCTTTCTCTACTACATACCCTATGCTGTACTGACGGCCATGGTTTTCCCGGCTATTCTAAGCTCCACAGCTTCGCTGATATCCGGTATAGTAGGCTGTGCAGCGGCCGTTATTGCAGCCCTGGCCGGTCTGCAACTGCTGCCGGTAGCCTTGATAGCCTGTGGCTCTGTTTATGTGGCCGAGCTCTTGCTTCGTCTGCTTTCCTGACAGGAGGAATTATGAGACTAAATAAACAATTACTTCCCTTGGCCTATGTTCTGGCCTGTATTCTGTTGTTGGGTGTTGGTATTGCCTGCCTTTTTTCCGGTATGAAAACCTCGGAAAGTGGTGCCTCAACTGTTCCCGACAAGTCTTCAGTCGGAATACTGCCCGAGCCTGAAAATACATTGGCGCCTGATGTAAAGCAGGATGCGGAAAAAGAGGAAACTGTCTCCGCAGTGGTTGAGAAACCAAATGCAATTCGAGACCTGACAGATGAAGAAAAGTACTTGCTTGAGCACCCGGAAGAGGCCGAACAGGAAGAGAAAGAGAACGGTAGCTTTCTGACGGAAATCAAAGGCAAGGATAAGCTACCGGAGGGAGGAGCTGAAGTACTTACCGGATTCCTGGACGGGTACTTTCAAACCCAGCAGAGCTTTCCGGCACGTTTTAAATCTCTTGCGTTAATTGAAGTTGCTGATCAGACTAAATGGTTTGCAGATCCCGAAGGGCTTAAGGCCGGAATCTGGCAAAATGCTGTTCTGTATCAGTGCGCAGCAAAAACAGCTAACTGCCATGACCTTTCTTTGACCAGCTGCAGTTATTATCTTGAAATAGGAAATGTAACAGCCCTGGAGGACGGAGACCTTAAGGTGGAGTATGAGGAGAGCTTTGAAATGGCTTTTCGCTATTTGAAGGGGCTGGTTACCAAGCAGCAAGGTTTGGATTGCTCTTTGGTGCTTCGCGAAACCCCTGACGGCTGGCGTATTGTTTCATACTACCGAGAGGAAGACTTCTTTTCGGCTATTAATACTTATGTCAATGATGATACGAGGGTAGAGGACTTGCCGCGCCTGTGTGCGAACGCCTTTGAACGCTACTGTAAGAACTACCTTGGCATGATGAAAAGCAGAGATGCGGTCAATGCCGGTGAGGTTACCTATGAGCCTGCTGACCATGGCTACGATCGGGAAGCGGCGGCAACATATATTGCACGCTTTTGGGAGCAACGCAATCCGGAGTATTCGGCCTATGACGGCTTGGGTGGCAATTGCCAAAATTTTACTTCTCAAATGCTCCGAGCCGGAGGAATACCCATGGATGTCTCCGGCATGTCGCGCTGGAAATACTATGGTGATTATTGGGATGACAGTGTCAATTCCAGCGGCCGCACTGGCTCCTGGACCGGTGCACCCGAATTCCATATCTATGCGAAAGAGAATACCGGCTACGGTTTGGCGGCTATTGTTGATTTCAGTCCGTTTGCTGCAGAGCCGGGCGATGTGTTTCAGGTTGGTGTCCATTCTGATGACATCGGTCATTCCAATGTTGTACTGGGTCCCTATGAGGAAAACGGAAAAATCGTTGAAATCCTGTTGAACTCAAACTCTAATAATCGTGAGAACTGGCCCATGACGGTAACATTCTCTGCCAATGTATCTTTAATCAAGATTCGTGGCTGGAACAATTAAATGGCTAACAGCGGCTTGCGAAAAGCAGGCCGCTGTTTTTTGGGGATGAAAAAAAGACCCGCAGCAGAATTGCTGCGGGTGATAGTATGGGGAAATCTTTTCGTCAGAAATTCAGAATGCCGCTGTCGGCAATGGCCTTCAGCGCTTCTTTAATTCTTTCCGGAGGCAGAACAAGAGCAAAACGAACATAGCCTTCGCCCAAGGGACCAAAGCTGCTGCCGGGTGTGCAAAGGACGCCTGCCTTCTCCAACAAGTCCATGCAGAAACTCATGCTGTCTGCATAATGCTCGGGAATAGGGGCCCAAACGAACATGCTGCCCATACTGTCGGCAACATCCCAGCCAATGGCACGGCATCCGCCGCAGAGGGCATCACGCCGTTCCCGATAGAGCCTGCGCTGATAGTCTATGCCATCGGTTTCCATATTCAATGCGGTAATGGCTACCTTCTGAATGGGCAGGAACATGCCAAAGTCAATCTGGCTGCGAAGCTTTCGGAAAGCAGCAACGATATCTGGCCGTCCAACCAAAAAGCTGATACGAGCGCCGGTAAGGTTAAAGCTTTTGGACAGACTGAAGAATTCTGCGCCTACTTCAGCAGCGCCGGGATAAGCCAAAAAGCTCCCACCCTTTTCTTCAGTAAAGATAATATCGCTGTAGGCATTGTCGTGAACAAGAATAATGTCATGTTTGGCCGCAAAAGCAATCAGTTTTTCATAGGTTCCGGGTACTGCAACACTGCCGGTAGGATTGGAGGGTAGAGAAACAACCATGAATTTTGCTTTGTCCGCTATTTCAGCAGGAATATCGGCGATGTTGGGCAGGAAACCATTTTCCTTATTCAGCGGATAGAAAAAGGGCTCAGCGCCGGCCATAGCGGCTCCTGCAAGGAATACGGGGTAGCAGGGGGTAGGGAGAAGAACGATATCGCCTTCATCACAAAGGGTTAGTGCCAAATGACCCATTCCCTCCTGGGTGCCATAGCAGCTGCAGACCATGTCAGGGGTTATTTCAACGCCAAAGCGCTTCTTGTAGTAGCGGCAAACAGCCTCCGTCATTTCCGGTAAATCCCGAAGGGCATATTTCCAATTGTTGGAGTCCTGTGCGGCCTCAGCCAAAGAGTCACGCAAACGCTGATCCGGAACAAAGTCAGGGGTGCCAATGCTTAGATTGAATATGGTTCGGCCGCTTTGTTCTAAAGCCAGCTTTTTTTCATTGAGAGAAGCGAAAATCTCATCGCCGAAGCGGTCCATACGTCGGGAAAACTTCATGAATCATACTCCTTACTATGTCAGACTGATTGACCTATTATAGCCTCTTTAGCTAAATAAAGCAAGGCAAAGCTTCTATTCCAATAAGAGAAAACCCCCTTCGCCGCTTTGAAAGTGAGGTGCAAAGGGGGAGTTTGTTCTTATTTGGAAGCAGCTGTTTTTGGTGCTTCCGGCTCAGTCATAACTTCCTTGAAGGAGGAGGCCAAACCGGCAATGCCTTGAATTTCAGAGGGGATAATAATCTTTGTGGCCTTGCCGTTAGCTGCAGCAGAGAAGGCCTCCAGTGCCCTGAGTTTGATGACAGAATCTTTAGCATCAGCGTCATTTAGCAGCTTCAAGCCTTCTGCTGTTGCCTGCTGTATTTTCAAAATAGCCTCGGCCTGTCCTTCAGCTTCCAAAATGGCAGCTTGCTTTTTAGCATCAGCCCGAAGAATGGCGGATTCACGCTCGCCTTCGGCCTCCAAAATAGCAGACTTCTTGTCGCCTTCGGCGCGGAGGATAGCTTCACGTCGTTCACGCTCGGCCTTCATCTGCTTCTCCATGGCATTCTGGATTTCTTTAGGAGGCATAATGTTTTTCAGTTCAACACGATTGATTTTGATGCCCCACGGGTCGGTTGCCTCATCCAGAATAGTGCGCATTTTTACATTAATCAGGTCACGACTGGTCAGCGTTTGATCCAATTCCAGTTCGCCGATTATGTTACGCAGGGTGGTAGCGGTTAGATTTTCTATAGCCAGCAAGGGATTCTCTACACCATAGGTATAAAGCTTGGGATCCGTAATTTGGAAGAAGATAACGGTATCAATCTGCATGGTAACATTATCCCGAGTGATAACCGGCTGTGGCGGGAAGTCAACAACCTGTTCTTTCAAAGAAACCCGGCGAATAACTTTTTCAATAAAGGGAACCTTTAAGTGGAGACCTACTCCCCAGGTGGCGCTATATACACCAAGGCGTTCCAGAACATAGGCGTGGGCCTGAGGAACAATGCGAATGTTGCGGATTATTATGACAAACAAAACCACAACGACAGCAATAACAGCGATTTTACCTTCCATAAATTAACCTCCTGAATTATTGGTTGGTTCCTGCGGGAACCACAATTGCTTTAACTCCTTCAATTGCAACGACCTGAGCATGAGAGCCTACAGAAAGACAGCCTCCACCGCGACTGCGAGCCGACCAAATCTGCCCCTTAACCTTAATGGCTCCTGTACCGGCAACCTCATCAATCTCTTCAGTTACCAAACAGGGCTGGCCGATAATCCTGTCAGCATTGGTAGGGGTTACATTCCTGCTGGTAAAATGCTTCACGAAAGGACGTGTAGCGGCCAACACCAAAGCCGATACGAGGAAAAACAGCAGCAGCTGCAGCCATAAAGGAGCATGCATGGATGCGGCAATCATAGCTGCCAGCGAACCAAGTGCAAACCAAATGGAAACCAACTGTGCAGTTAGGCCCTCTGCAATCAAAAAGGCAATCAAAGTAACTAACCAGCAAAGGGACATGCTGATACTTGGCAT
>JAKSQI010000055.1 GCA_024404215.1 Oscillospiraceae bacterium | reverse complement strand
GCACCGGCTTATCTACCCGCTTAAAGTTCAGGGGGCAGTGATACATACCGGCAGGAATACGGATAATGGTAGGCTTATCAATGACATAGGTCTCGGCATCCTCGCCCTTGCCCAGGGTAAACTCAATGTGGGCATCAAAGGCAAAAGTATCTGCATAGCCCTCAGGGCCATTGGAGGCGCCTAAGAAAATCAAGTACTCATCCTTGGCATGGCGATGCTGAACACGGTCAAGGAAGAAGGGCTTTTTGAAAATCTGATAACTCTGGTTGAACTCAGCGCCGGGAATCTGCATAGCACCACGGAAATAAGCCTGAGGATGAGCCACAAAATCCATAGGGTCACCTTCTGCAACAACCTCGTTATCCTCCTTGGGGAATTCAAAGACCAGCTTGCCATACTTGCTGGCCTTCTTTTCCTCCGGAGTCAAGATATAATGCTTCTCCATCTCGGCTTCCTGAAGCGCAGCCAAATTGAATTTTTTCTCTTCTTTATTCTCTGCCATAGCAATTACCTCTTTCTATTATTTGTCGCATCCACAGACTCCTGCGGACTATATGGTTTTCTAGTTTAAGAATAGTCCCATTGCTTGCTTTCTTCATCGTCACTCCGGCACAAATAAGCGGCTGAATTCCACCTTCTCTTTGTGCTTTCACGGTTTTTCTTCCCTGTTCCCCCGAATCCACGGAAACCTCCGGCCTTCTTCCAGCACACCACCACACTGCGAGCCACCCCTGACGGTGCCAGTTTACCGTCTTCTCTTGCTTTTTGTCCTTCATGTCCTTCGTCTGCTTCTATTCGGGCTATAGCCCTGTTCTTCCCTCCCCCGCCGCAAAAAAACACCCCTGCCCGAAATGGGCAGGGGCAAATGTTGCGGTTTGTATCGTGGCTTCCCCAAAAAAGGAACATCTCTCTTAGTGTCCGCCTAAGGTCAAACCGCCGGCATCCTGAGTAAGGCCATCCTGCTTCAGCATGGTTTCCAAAACATCAATGTCCGAGGAAATATCCAGAGCATCGCTGTCAAAAAGCTTGTCCAGCTGCTGCTCATAACCGGTAATCAGATTATCCAGAATATCACCGATTCGGGTTTTAGTGGCTGTAATATTGGCCGTTGCTACCCCTTGCTTTTCCAGAGTAGCGTAAGAACGCATCAGCTTTTGGGTCTGTGGCAGGTAGTAGGACATGAACCGGCGAATATCCTTTTCCTTCTCCGGATTGGCTTCCGCAGCCTGCAGAATTTTGCCGGTCAGCTCTGTCAGGCGCAGCATTTTTTCGGAAATCTCCTTATCCTGTACCTGAGAGGCTGCTTCCCGGACCTCTTCAAATATCCGCATGTACTCGGTTGTATTGGCCTCCCGGTCAGCTTTGGTCTGTCGGGTGGTTTTGTCCTTTTGGCGAATCTGCCGTTCCTTTTCCGCTGCCTCTTCCGAGATAACCAGACTGTCCAGCCCTATGTCAAAATAGGCCTCGGGGCCAAAGTCCCCCCTCTGGGCAAGATACTCCAAATCCTTGCGAACCTTATCCTTGGCAAGTCCGGTTGCCTTGGCAATTTCCGATGTTGACTTGCAGTCATCCTTACCCATGACAGCCAGATACTTGGCCAAACGGGCCGCCCGCTTTTTAATCTGATGACGAGCAAAAAAGGAAGCACCGGAGCAGGCGCCAAAGGCCAAAGTATTCAGCAAGCTGCTGATAGTAGGCAAATCCAGAAAATCAAAAAGATATACCACACCTATAAAAAGGAATACCAAGGCAAGTACAAGAAGAGTAACAGCCCCCTTCTCGTGGGGCTTCTTCTGCTCGCTCTTACCGTCGGCACCGGGCTTTTGGGTGGGGGTCGCCTGCGTCCGTGCATTCACTGTCCCGGGGTTGGAGGTGCGGGAAACGGTGGAAGGCCGCTGATAGCTGCCGAAATCCACGGTCGTGCGATTTGCGCTGTATCGGTTTTGGCTCTGGTATGTGGTGTTCTTTTTGTTTTCCTTGCCGACAAGGCCCTTTATAACAAAAAATAGAATAATAAGTGTAACGAAACCGGACACGCTGTCCCCTCCTGTCAAGCCCTCTTTTCAAGAGCAAACCATTTTCTGCCCTTTATTGTAACCCACATGAGCATAAAAAAACAATCCTTTTCCCTGCTTATGATTTGCTTATTTTTCTATTAACGCAAAATAGTCCTCAGGGCAGCTGACGGTACATGGCCGGGGCATCCGCCTTCGAGGTATACTCCGATACACTTTCCACCTGAACTGTCAGTGTTTTTGCACCGAAGCGCAGTTCAATGGTATCCCCTACCTTAATATCACAGGAAGCCTTGGCCGGCTTTCCGTTTACGGACACATGGCCGTTGTCGCAGGCCTCATTGGCCACTGTGCGGCGCTTAATCAAGCGGGAAACCTTCAAAAACTTATCCAATCGCATATACTTCTCCTAACAAGAAACGGCGCGGCAGATTGCCGCGCCGCCCTATATCTGTTACATACGGATTATTCTGCTACAGCGTCCTTCAGAGCCTTGCCGGCCTTGAATACGGGAACCTTGGAAGCAGGAATTTCAATGGTTTCCTTGGTCTTGGGGTTACGGCCGGTGCGGGCAGGACGAGCCTTAACCTCAAATACACCAAAGCCAACCAGCTGTACGCGATCACCGGCCTTCATGGCTTCGGTAATGGCATTCAGGGCAGCGGACAGAGCAGCTTCGCTGTTCTTCTTGTTCAGGCCGCTCTCCTCAGCAATCTTAGCAATCAGTTCGGTCTTGTTCATGGTTCTTCCTCCTTGCGGGGCTACCGCATATTAATGATTTAGTAATAAGAATATGATGGGGTTTGCCTTACAACTCCAAGCCGCCTTCATCAGCAGCTTCGTCACGTCGTGGATAAAGGCCTGCAATATCTTCCGGACCAAAGGTCTCTTGCCCACGGCCACGCAGTTCCAGCTCCGCTTCCTCAAAGCGATGCAGAAAACGATTGCTGCTGCGGGTCAAAGCCTCTTCCGGATCCACACCGGCTAAACGGGCCACACGGACCAGGGAGAAAAGGGCATCCCCGAGGGCATCGGCAGGGTCATTGGTATCAGAGAGCGCCTCACTCATGGTAATCATGCTGTCAGCCAACTCATCCATAGCGTCCCAGACATCCTCATTTTCGCAGCCGGCCTTTGCAGCCTTCTTCTGCAGCTTTTCCGCACGCCATAGAGAGGGCAGGCTGTTAGCAACCGCCTTCAATGCATCCGTATGGGTTGCCTGACTTTTTTCCACCCGCTTGATGTCCTCCCAGTTCTTCAGCACCTCATCAGAGCCGGATACCCGGGCATCACCAAAGACATGGGGATGTCGAAAAATCATCTTTTTGCAGATACCGTCTGCCACATCATCCAAAGAGAACCGCCCGGCATCCTGCTCAAGGCCGGCATGAAAGACCACCTGTATCAAAACATCGCCCAATTCCTCCAGCAGATGCTCTGTACTCTGTTCATCAATGGCCTCCACAACCTCATAGGCCTCTTCCAGCATGGCACGGCGCAGACTCTCGTGGGTCTGTTCCGCATCCCAGGGGCACCCCCCGGGGCCGCGAAGCACAGCCACCAGTTTCTCCAGATCGTGAATGTTGTAATTCAATTTGCTTTCAAAATTTACCATACTTTCCCCGATTCTGCAAGACAAACATAGTCTGTCTCGCTAATTTTGATTAATTTTTCGGGATTCTCAAGCATAAGGGGATACCTGTCCCTTCATGCTGTTGCTTTTATTGCAGAATCAATCACTTCAGATGCAGCTTGGCAGCAATCTTCTCCCCCTTGGGAATCAGCTTCATGTCCTCTGCTGTAATAGCACCGAGAAATACAACAGCCACTGCATATACCACAACAGCGATGCCAATAGCCAACACCAGGGCCAGGCATTCCCTGAAACGGCTGCCGGTGAAGAAGCCGGCAGCAAGACCCGTCATCAAATGATAGGAACCATAAGCAGCGACTCCCATGATAACAGTGCAGAGGAAGGGTTTGGCAAAAGCCTTGCGAATGGGAATCCGTTCGGGCAGCTGCAGCTGCAGTCCAACCATGTTAACCAAAGAAATCATCAAATAGCAGACCAAAGTACTGATAGGAGCACCAATAATGCCAAAGCGGGGATTGCCCACCAGTGTGTAGTTGATGATTACCTTCAGTACACTGCCAACTGCCATGGCAATCAAAGGAATCCGTTCATGGCCGCTGGCTTGAACCAAAGCCGTGGAAACCAACTGGAAACAAACAAAATAGGAAGCTATCCCCATAATGGCCAGAACGGCACCGGCATGGATACTGCCCTTTCCATAAAAAACATAGTAAAGAGGACCTGCCAGCACACACATGCCAACACCGGCCGGCATGGCAAACAAATTCATCAGCTTCAGAGAACGGCTCATAACCTCTCCGGCTTCCTTATATTTTTTCACAGCAATGGCAGCCGCAATAGCCGGAACCACGCTGATGGAAATGGCGACAATCATGGAAGAAGGAAGGGTAAAGAGGGAGTGTGCCTTGGTAAAGGTGGCATATTCCGTATCTACAGCCAAATCGGACAGCTGCAGACCCTGTCGCAAGCGGTTAAGAACCACTTTGACGTCAATGAGGGTCAGCAGGTTCAGCAGCGAGGAGGACAGAGTCATTGGAATAATGATGCGGAACATTTCCTTCAGGGTTTCGCCTCTGCCATTCACGCTTTCATCCGTACAAACCAACTGGTAGCTGTTGCGTCGTTCAGCCCGTCTCCGATACCAGACCATAATGGGGACACTGGCACCGAGGCCTAGGACAACACCCAGAATAGCGCCGGATACCACAATACCGGAACCGGCCCCGGAGCGAAGCAAAATATACGCCAGGCTGAGACCAAAGACAAATTTAAAGGCAACCTCGGAAATCTGGGTAATGGAGGTAGGCAGCATGTCCTCATGGCCCTGGGTATAGCCCCGATAGACCGCGATGACACAGCAGAAGAAAACAGCCGGACCAAGGGTAAATATGGCCTGATAGGCCCCGGGCTCTTCCATAAAATTGGCAATCTGCTTACAGAAAACCATCATGAACCCACCGAAAACAGCGCCTACCACCACAAAGGTAGGCAGGGCTACCGAGAAAATCCGTTCGCTTTGACGGATGCGGCCGTTAGCATTTTCCCCGGCAATCATGCGGGAAATGGCAACAGGAACACCAGCGGTGGAGATAGTCAGCAGCAGAGAATACACGTTGTAGGCCACACCGAAATAGGCGGCTCCACTGTCATCCAGCAGATTATAGAGCGGCAGCTTGTATAAAAAACCAATTACCTTTACGATGGCAATGGTGAGGGCCAATACAGCTGCCCCCTCAACAAAATTCTTCTTTTTGGCGGCCAAAGTGAAATCCTTCCTTTCTTTGCCCCGGTTCTCGGGTATCCACCTCATGCAAGGTTGCACCCGTTGACATAATTATGTGGAAAATCCTGTGGATAATGTTGAAAACTCACGGATTTTCACAGGTTTTTGACTCTTTTTGGTTGTCAATAACCCCTTTTTTCCGTTTTTATAATCTATTCACCTATGCAGTATTATCGTGCATTCTTTTTCTGCAAGCGAATATCCTTCCCGGTAAAGGTTAGTATTTCATACTCCCCAATCAGGCGGGAAGCAATCTGAGGCGAATAACGCCCGGCCAGCTCCGAAGGGGCCAGATTTGTGCTGATAATGGTTTTTCTTTTCTCCTGCAGGCGGGTGTTCACCAGTTCATACAGGCTGGCCACTGTCAAAGCATTGGTCATTTCCGTACCTAAATCATCCAGGATCAGCAGGTCACAAAGCATGAGGCGGTGAAGGGCTTCCTCACCCGCTTCTTCCCGGGAACCTCTGCCGAAGCGAACCGCCTCAAAGGCCCGAAAAACCTCACCGGCTGTCTGATACACCACAGAAAACCCCTTGTCGGATACTCCTCTGGCTATGCAGGCCGACAGGAAGGTCTTGCCCAAACCAGGGCCACCGGTAAAAAGCAGGTTTCCCGAGGAGCTTCCGAAGGTCTCAGCATAGCGGCGGCAGAGGCCATAGATGACTTCCATATGCTCCCGCTCAGTGCGGCCCTTATCATCCGGCTGGTCACTGTACCAGAACAACTGAAAGGTATCGAAGCTTTCCTCCTTTAGGCTGGCCAAAATGCTGAGTTCCTTAGCCTGCTCCTTTCGATAAAGCTCCAGCAGACAGGAACAGGGCTCACTTCCCCGGAAGCCACTGTCTCCGCAGTGGGGGCAGGCCGGCACATCATCCAGATAGTCCTCCGGCAGCCCTGCTTCCTTTAACAAAGCCCGGCGATTATCCTGCACCTTCAGACTTTCCTCGCCCAAAGCCAAAATCCGTTTCTCCACATCGCCGCCCCCGGCCAAAGTAACCCGGAAGGTTTCCGTCATCAGTTCCCGCAGGCCGACATCCATGGCAGCTAAGGCCGGCAGAGCCTGATAAACATCTGCTTGTCGGCGGAGCAGCTGCTCCTCACGGCGGCGCTTTTTTTCAGCCAGAACCCCCTTGGCCCGGGCCAGAATGGTTTTATCCAAGACCATAGTGCTATCCCTCTTTCATGGAATCCAGCAGCCGCTTCAGGCGGGCGGTTTCATCCTCGTCCGGTACAGCTGACTGAACGGGCTTTGCCCCTTGCTTTTCCTCCTGCCGATGGAAGCTGCGGGGAGCATCCCCCTTCTCAATTTCGTCCGGTGTATGGAGGCCTTTTTTGTGCCAGCTGAGAAAAATGCTGTCCATGTATTTGAAATTCAAGCTGTGAATCCGATCCAGGGTTCGCTCATAGCAAAGACGCAGGGCTTCACTGCCGAAGCCCATGTCCATCCAGCTGCTGAGGTATTTCTGTTCACTGGCGGTCAGCTTGCGGTCATAAATCTCCAAAGCCCGCTTCATTTCCCCCTCCTGTGACAGATACTGCTCTCTCCTGTGAAGGAAGGACTCCGCGTCCTCAAGGGTTGCAATGCCCCGGCTCTTCCAATCCTGAGCCAGCTTTTCAAGTCGAGCCATGGTCAGGCGCCGCCCTGGCCCGTAAACCCGCCGCACTTCACTTTTATAGTACTGCATCATCTGGAGAAGCACCTCAGCAGAAAACCCCAGCCCCCGCTTCAGATACAGCAGCCGCTGCAAATCGCCGGCAGACAGGGTTTCCCCAAACAGGCACTCCGCCTGACTGACCAGAAAAGAAAAATCCTGCTGATAGAGGGCATCCGCCAGCTCATCGGCCGAGTATTCCTTCTTTTCCTCTGTAGGCGTAATAAGCCCCATTTCGGCCAAATGATTCATAAGCCGTTCAGCCTCTTGACGGGAGCAGTTCAGTTCCTGGGCCAGCTGCTCCGGGCCAATAGCTCCCCGGGAACGGAGGAGGCAGAGATAGGCCAAGGCAGAGCCTCCGTCCCGACCTGCAATCAAACGGTCAACGGCGGCACGGGTAATACTGATGCTGCCGGTATCCGGCAACTGATACTGGGCCATATTTCTCCTCCCCTTTCAGCAGCTTTTTGTGTAACTGTAGTATTATATCAGTCCTGATTCTATTTCACAACGGGAGCCTGTCAATTTTTTGTAAACAAGTCCCTCACAGTTCGGGCCTCTGCTTAATCCGGAAAGGTTTTTTGTTTTCAGTAAAGGTTTTACTTTTTTCTCCCTTTCAAATGTGATATGATAAAGGTTACTTATTATGGAGGAGTATTCCCTTCCCCCATAAATCCATAACGGAGAAAATGCTATGCTGGAAATATTATCCCCTGCAGGAAGTGCCGAAGCTGTAGTTGCTGCCGTTCAAAACGGCGCCGATGCCATATATATGGGCTTTGGCGAGTTTAATGCTCGCCGCAACGCCAAAAACTTTTCCGAAGAGGAATTCAACAGTGCGGTTGAATACTGCCGCATCCGTGGGGTAAAAACCCATGTAACCATGAACACCCTCCTCAGCGATCGTGAAATCCCCGCCGCCCTTGAGCAGGCCCGGATTGCCTGCCGCGCCGGAGTAGATGCTCTGATTGTACAGGATTTAGGCATGGTTCAGGTCCTGCGTCAGGCCCTGCCGGACATGGAGCTCCACGGCAGCACCCAAATGAGCGTCCACAATTTGGAAGGTGTTCGAATCGCCGCCGCCATGGGCCTTAAACGGGTCGTGCTGGCCCGGGAACTGAGCCGGGAGGAAATTGCCTATATCTGTCAGAACTCTCCCATTGAAATTGAGGTTTTTGTCCACGGTGCTCTATGCATGTGCTATTCCGGTCAGTGCTATATGAGTGCCGTTATCGGTCGCCGAAGCGGAAACAGGGGGCTTTGCGCCCAGCCCTGCCGCCAGCGATATGATACCGGCGTACACAATTGCCAGTACCCCCTTAGTCTGAAGGACAACTGCCTGGTCGCCTACCTGGAGGAGCTGGAGCAAATGGGCGTTGCCTCCGTTAAAATTGAGGGCCGCATGCGCCGCCCGGAATACGCAGCCATTGTCACCGGCATCTACTCCCGGGCAGCCAAACAGCATCAGGCCCCCTCGGCCGAGGACATGCGTATGCTTACTGCTGCCTTTTCCAGGCAAGGCTTCACTGACGGCTACTACCGGGATTTAAAAGGACCGGACATGTTTGGTATCCGAACCGAAGAAGATAAGAAAGAACAGATGGTTTTTTCCTCTGCGAAAAAGAGCTATCTCAACGGCGAATACCAGCGTATTCCTGTTCGTTTTGTAGCCCAGATTAAAGCCGGGGAATCCGCCAAGCTGGTTGCCATTGATGACAGCGGCAATTCAGCTGCGGCAGAGGGTCAGGTGCCGGAAAAAGCCTTTAACCGTGAATTGACCGATGCTGTATTAAAAACCCAGCTTCACAAAACCGGCGGGACTCCTTTCGTCTGTGAAGGGGTAAAATGCCGAGTAGAACCAGGGCTTTCCATGGCTACCTCCTCCATCAACGAAATGCGTCGTTCCGTACTGGTAGAGCTGATGCAGAAACGCCGCGTGGTAACCCCCCGTCGGGAAGAGGATTATACTCCCTGCCCTGAACTCCCCAACCCAACAGCGCCCGCTGTCTATACCCTTTCCTTTTTAAAGGCCTCCCAGCTCAGCCCCGCCATAGCCGACATGAGTCCGGCTTTCGTATATC
>JAKSQI010000054.1 GCA_024404215.1 Oscillospiraceae bacterium | reverse complement strand
CTGCATGAGCGGTGGTGTGGGAGGACGGGGGTTAGTCACCCCCTCCTACCCGATTCTGGCCTCATGGAATCCGGCTCCGGCAGTCCAAAGGGTTATGCGGGCATTCTTTTGGGTTTGGGAGCATCCGTTCTCTATTCTTCCGTTGTGCTGCTGAACAAACGAATCGGTATTGCTGAAGCTTACCAAAAAACCATTATCCAATTGCTTACTGCCGCACTTGTGTTGCTCCCCTATCTTTTCTTTTCAAAGAGCTTTCCGTCAGTTGCCCTCTCCCCGGTTTCTCTCGTTCTTCTGTTAGCCGTCGGTATTCTGCATACCGGTGTTGCATACGCCCTGTATTTCGGCAGCATGGACGGTCTACAGGCTCAAACCATTGCCATTCTTAGTTACCTGGACCCTGTTTTTGCTTTGCTGCTGTCTTTCCTTTTGCTTCAGGAGCCTATGACTGTGCTGGGTCTGGTAGGAGCTTTCCTGATTCTTGGAGCAACCTTGGTCAGCGAATTAAATTTTCCCCTGCGTAAATCTCAGAAATAACAAAAACTCCGCTTCCGTATTCCGGAAACGGAGTTTTCTTCTAACTGAAAGGATTTAGCTAAGGAAATCTTTCAGGCGCTTGCTGCGACTGGGGTGACGAAGCTTGCGAAGAGCCTTGGCCTCAATCTGGCGGATACGCTCACGGGTAACATTGAATTCCTTGCCGACCTCCTCCAGGGTTCTGGTACGGCCATCCTCCAGTCCAAATCGAAGCTTTAAAACCTTTTCCTCACGGGGAGTCAAGGTAGACAAAACCTCCTGCAGCTGCTCTTTCAAAAGGGTATAGGATGCTGCTTCAGCAGGCTCGGAGGCGTCCTCATCAGGAATAAAGTCGCCCAGGTGACTGTCTTCTTCTTCACCAATTGGGGTTTCAAGAGAAATAGGCTCCTGAGCAATTTTCAGAATATCTCTGACCTTCTCCACAGGAATCTTCATCTCCTCTGCAATCTCCTCAGGAGTAGGATCATGACCCAGTTCCTGAAGCAGCTGACGAGAAACGCGCATTACTTTGTTTATGGTTTCAACCATGTGTACGGGAATGCGAATGGTACGGGCCTGGTCAGCGATGGCTCGGGTAATGGCTTGACGAATCCACCAGGTGGCATAAGTAGAGAACTTATATCCCTTGGTATAGTCAAACTTTTCTACTGCCTTCAGCAGGCCCAGATTTCCCTCTTGAATCAGGTCCAGGAAAAGCATGCCTCGGCCAACATAGCGCTTGGCAATGCTGACGACAAGACGGAGATTGGCCTCTGCCATTTTCTTTTTAGCAGCCTCATCCCCCTCAGCCATTTTGGTCGCCAAAACAATCTCCTCATCAACAGAAAGGAGAGGAACTGTACCGATTTCCTTAAGGTACATACGTACGGGATCGTCTACACCGAAGCCATCCATCATGGTTTCGGTGTCCAGGATTTCATTTTCGGAGAGATTCTCAATTTCCTGAAGCTCCTCCATCTCCGGAAGAGGCTCATCCAGGTCAACCGGGATATCCGGTACATCCGGTGAGGAAATATCAATTCCTGCACTTTCCAGAGCTTCATAGAAAGCATCCGACTGCTCGGCAGTCAGGTCAATCTCTTCCAGAACAGCCATCATTTCACCGGAATCCAAATGGCCATGTTTCTTGCCGGTTGCAATAAGACTCTGCAGCTTTTCAGCAATAATCTGCTCCTTAGTCTTTTCCGGTTCCTGAACGGATTCCTTCTTTTTGCTTTCACTCATCAGTGTTCACCGTATCCTTTCTTATTTCGGTACAAATCAGCAAGTGCCCCCGGGTTCAGTCTTCCCTGACGCCGAAGTCTTTGAGTTTTTAATTTTTCCATATAGTCACCCATAGCCCGCTGCGCTTCGGAAGCACGTTCCGGCTTTTGAAGAACGGCGGACATATGCTGGGCTTCCTGAGGCTCCAATTCATTGCACAAGGAGGCGGGCGTTAAGGAGGCGTTCTCCTGAATCCGCTTTTTTACAATACGAAAGGCTTTATACAGAAAGGGAGAGGAAAAGTCCTCCGCTCCCAAAACATCCGTCATGGGACTCAACGACGGATCCAGCAAGAGCAGGCGTATGATGCCCTCCTCTGCTGCCGCAGAAACAACATCGCTGTAACGAAGCTCGTGGCCGCTGGGTTGAATGGCCTGCGCCGGACGCATCAGTTCACGCTCCGCCTTCTTTTTGTCCTGTTTGGCCTTTCGGGAAGATCGTTTCTTCGCTTCCAGCAAAATTGCATCTGCAGATATACCGGTTTCCTGGGCAATCCGGTTCGCATAAACCTCACGTTCAACCGCATTGGACCTTTTTGACAAAAAATCAGCCGCCTCGTTTAAATAGGCCACCCGGCTTTTCTCATCCTCCAGCTGAAAGCGCGCTCGTATCTGCGCCAACTGATAGTCAACCTGATTGGGGCTGTCATCCAACAGCTGAGCAAAGGCCGCTGCTCCGTAAGAATGAATATACTCATCCGGATCTTTCGCCCCGGTAATGCGCAGGACCCGCACCTTCATGCCCACCTGTTCAAAAATGCCAATGGCACGCTGGGCCGCCTTAATCCCTGCATTATCGCCATCATAGGCCAGCACTATCTGGTCCGTATAGCGGGACAGCAGCCTGGCCTGGTCTTGAGTTAAAGAGGTACCAAGTGACGCAACCGCCCCGGTAAAACCGGCCTGATGCAACGAGACCACATCTACATTTCCTTCGCATAGGATAAAGCGTCCATCCTGGCATTTTTTCGCCAGATTAATAGCAAACAGATTACGGCTTTTGTTAAAGACGGGCGTGTCCGGAGAGTTTAGATATTTAGGCTCATTGTCCCCCAAAGCACGGCCGGAAAAGCCCAAAACGCTCCCACGGACATCTATTACCGGAAACATCAAACGATTACGGAAGGTATCATAAAAGCTGCCCTTGCTGCTTTTTTTAATTAGCCCCGCCTCAAACATTTCTTTCTCTGTAAAGCCCTTGCCTCGCATAGCCTTCAAAAGATAATCCCAACCATCCGGAGCCGCGCCCAGCCCAAAGCGAATCGCTACGGGACGGGTGATTTTCCGCTTTTCCATATAGGCTACAGCAGCCTTCCCCTCCGGCTGCGACAACATTTCATAATAAAATCTAGCCGCTTCCTTATTCAGTTCCAGCAGTCGAGCGCGTTTGTTCTTCACCTCATTGGGGGTGCCATCATCCGGTGGCGGCATGCCAGCCCTCTTTGCCAGAAAAGCAACTGCATCCATGAAGGACAGGCCTTCTATTTCCATTATGAAATTTATCACGCCGCCGCCTTTTCCACAGCCAAAGCAGTGATAGATTTGTTTTTCCGGACTCACAGAAAAAGAGGGCGTTTTTTCACCATGGAAGGGACAAAGGCCAAACAGGTTGCTTCCGCTGCGCTTATTTAAATTTACATAGCTCCCCACCACATCCGCAATATCGCTGCGGGCGGTCAGTTCGTCAAGATAGCCATCCTGAAGTGCCAATGCTGTCCTCCTGTTCTTATTTTATCTGCCAGGCCGCCGGAATGTAATGGCGGCTATAATCATCTACACAATACTTATCGGTCATTCCGGAAATGTAGTCACACACGGCCCTTTTGACTCCCTCTGTATCGGCTACCAGCTTATACTCAGCCGGAAGCTGTTCCGGGTGCTCCAAATAATGAAGAAAGAGCCCCTCGATAAGGCCATGAACCTTGGTTTCCTCACTTTTGGCTTTTTGGTTCTTGTAGACAGCCCGAAACATGAAATCATGGAAGCTTTCCACAACAAAGGTAATCTCAGGACTCATGAGAATATCCAGTTGCCCTTCACTGGAGCGAATCACATCCAGAATTATGGAATTAATCCTCTCGCTGTAGCGTTCGCCCAAAGCACAGCTAATCTCTTCAGGAATATCACTTTCCTCCAGAATACCGGCACGAATGGCGTCATCCATATCATGGTTAATATAGGCAATCCGGTCCGAAAGCTTAACCACTCGGCCTTCCAGAGTATCTGCCGGAGGAGCAACTGTATGTCGCACAATGCCGTTACGAACCTCATAAGTCAAATTCAGGCCTCTGCCTTCCTTTTCCAGCTTATCCACCACCCGCAGACTCTGATTGTAGTGAGTAAAGCCCCCCTCATCTTTCATGAGAACGGCCAGTGCCCTTTCTCCGGCATGTCCAAAAGGGGTATGCCCCAAATCATGGCCAAGAGCTATGGCCTCCGTTAGGTCCTCATTGAGCATCAAGGCTCTCGCTATGGTACGTGCAATACGCGAAACCTCCAGCGTGTGGGTTAATCGAGTGCGGTAATGGTCCCCTTCAGGCGAAAGAAAAACCTGGGTCTTATGCTTTAAGCGACGGAAAGCCTTGCTGTGGATGATTCGGTCAATATCCCGCTGATAGCAGGTTCGAATCTCACATTCCTCCTCCGGCTGCATGCGGCCTCGGCTTTCATCGGCATAGGCTGCATTAGCCTGAAGCATGCGGTGCTCCAGCTGTTCACGCTCTTTTCTCATAGCTGTCTCCTTCACCTGTCATTTCATTCCATGATAATAATACGACACAATCGGCCACTTTCCTTTTTTTAAAAAAGCAGCACCCTTCTTTTCCCAAAGGAAAGGAAGGGCTGCAGTTTCTTTAATTAGGCTCCTTATCGCCCTTTTCACGGACAATAAGGCGGATAGGTGTTCCCTCAAGACCAAACACACCGCGAATCTGATTCTCCAAATAACGCTGATAGGAGAAATGGAACAGTTCCGCATTGTTGCAGAAAGCCACAAAGGTAGGCGGACGAATGCCAACCTGCGTCATATAGTAAATTTTAAGGCGACGTCCCTTATCTGTAGGGGGCTGCACACGGGCAGTAGCATCGGATAGTACATTATTCAGCATGCCTGTTGTAATACGCATGGCATTCTGGTCATTAACAAAATGAATCAGTTCAAACAAGCGGTCAACACGCTGGCCGGTCAAGGCAGAGATAAAGAGCACAGGTGCATAGGTCATGTAACTCAAATCCCGCTGAATATCAGCCCTCATCTTGTCCATAGTTTTGCCGTCTTTCTCCACCAAATCCCATTTATTGACGACAACGATGCAAGCCTTTCCGGCCTCATGTGCCATGCCGGCAACCTTAGTATCCTGCTCGGTAACACCTTCCCTGGCATCAATCAGAATCAGACAAACATCGCAGCGCTCCACAGCCATCTGCGCGCGCATCACGGAAAACTTTTCAATCCGGTCATCCACCTTGGATTTACGACGGATACCGGCAGTATCCACAAACATGAATTTGCCGTGTTCATTTTCAAAATAACTGTCAACAGCATCCCGGGTGGTTCCGGCCATGTTGCTGACAATAACACGGGTTTCGCCCAAGATACGATTAACAAGAGAGGATTTACCCACATTGGGCTTGCCAATAATAGCAACCTTCACCAGTTCCTCGTCCTCAACTGTGGATTCCTCGTCAGTAAAGTATTCTACACAACGGTCCAGCACATCGCCGGCCCCGTGGCCATGCAATGCAGAAACAGGAATGGGATCCCCCAAGCCAAGAGTATAGAATTCATAAATATCCGGGTTAACAGGTCCAATGGAATCGCATTTATTAACCGCCAGCACAACAGGCTTTCGAGAACGCAGCAGCATATTGGCCACTTCCTGGTCAGCAGCGGTTACACCGGTAGTAATATCACAGACAAAGACAATGACCGTTGAAGTTTCAATGGCCAACAAGGCCTGCTGGCGCATAAAAAGAAGGATTTCATTGTCTGTGGAGGGCTCAATACCGCCGGTATCCACCATATCAAAATCATGGCCGGCCCAATCAGAGGAGGCGTAGAGTCTGTCGCGGGTTACGCCAGGGGTATCTTCAACAATAGACAGGCGCTTTCCGGCAATGCGGTTAAAAAGCATGGACTTACCTACATTGGGGCGTCCTACAATAGCAATCAATGGCTTCGCCATAGAATCTCCTTTCTGTTATCGTCCGGCAAAAGCTGCAGCCAAATCGGCACCGTCCTGTTCAACAATACGAACGGTTACGCCAAGCTCACGCTCCAGGTCTTCCACCGTGCAGTCATCTAAAAATACGTGTTCCCCATATCGCAGGGTATTGCGGGGAATCAGTAGCCGCTGTCCGTGCATGTTTTCTCGAACCTGGGCCAGAATATCCCTTCCTGTCAGCAGCCCGGCAACATCAATGCTACGGCCAAAAAAATCATTCTCAATAGCCAACACCACGCCGTCCGTCTGGGGGTGGTAGGCTTTGGCCTTCTCCAACAACTCGCAGATGAAAGGATAGGCCGCTTTACCGGTTACTGCGGTAAAGGGCTGCCCATTACTGGGTTCATCCTCAACAGCCGCTTCAAACTCCTCTGACAGCAGTCTCAACAGACCAACGCCATTTTCCAATTGAGGGTAGCCTTCGTACCAGTCATCCTTGGGAAGAGGCCGCCCCGCCTTGATATAAAACTCATCAGCTGCAAAAAAAATACGGCTGCCGTGCTTTTTCATGCACTCACGGCCAAAAGCATCAATCGCATCCAAGGTTTTTTCAGCCTTGGTCTTATCAAAGGGAGTCAATTCCGCCAGTCCGCAGCGATGGCCGGTCAAACCAACAGGAACCACGGAAACACTGGGAACCTGGGGATACAGGCCCGCCAAATCCTTCATGGTCCGCAAAAGCTCTTCCCCGTCGTTCAATCCAGGGCAGCATACAATCTGGCAATTCATGGTAATCCCGTGCTCCGCCAGGTACTGCATTCGGCTGAGAATATTACCGGCATTTCGGTTTCCCAGCAGACGACAACGCAGTTCCGGATTGGTAGCATGCACGGACACATTAATGGGGCTTACCCGAAGAGCCGCAATACGCTCAATCTCCCGATTGGTAAGATTTGTAAGGGTAATATAGTTTCCCTGTAGAAAGCTGAGGCGAGCATCGTCATCTTTGAAGTACAGGCTCTCCCGCATACCGGTTGGCAGCTGATCTACAAAGCAAAAGAGGCAGCGATTGGCACAGGCCCTTGGCTTATCCATGAGATAAGTCTCAAAATTCAGACCGGGATCCTGCCCTTCCAGCTTTTTCAGCTTAACAAAACGATGGGATCCATCCTGTCCGAATAATTCAAGCAGTAAAACCGCCTCATAGGTATAGTATTTATAATCCAAAACATCCACAATCCGATGCCCATTAACCCGAACGAGCTTATCACCGGGATAGATGGCCCTCCCGGCAGCAGGGCTGTCAGGAGAAATGGATTCAATCACAGGATTCATGGGATTAACCCTCCGAAACAAGGCAAAGTACAGAAGAAAGGCGGGGAAAGCTCCCCGCCTTTTCTGACAATGTTGGTAATCTAGGCTTAAAGGACAGTGCGTCCGTTATACTCGCCGCAGGCTTTGCAAGCTCTGTGCGGCATACGGAGTTCACCGCACTTCGGACAAGCTACAAGACCGGGAACGGCCAGCTTCCAAACGGAAGAACGTCTCTTATTCTTTCTTGCCTTAGATACTTTCCCCTTAGGTACTGCCATGTTGTGACACCTCCTGCTATTCATTCTCCAGGAGCTGTCCGAGGACAGCAAGCCTGGGGTCAATTTCTTCCCTGCAATCACAGGGGCCTACATTCAAATCGGCGCCGCATTTGGAACAAAGACCCTTACAGTCTTCCCTGCAGAGGAAATATTCATCCTCATCCAAAACAAATGCGTTAACGACGATCTCATCCACATCTGCAAGATTGCCGCTCAGGTTAAAGAAATCGGGATCATCACTTTCCTCTTCCCCATCAATCAGCACAGCATGAATACCGATTGATTTACGGCAGGCAACTTCTTTCAAACAGCGGGAGCAGGCATTCATAACCTCCACATCCAAACTGGCTTCAACCTGTAGACCTCCGGCACGGTTTTCAACCATACCATAAGCTCGAGCCCCCGGCATAATTGCCTGAACGGAACCGGTCTCCAGCCCTGACAGGTCCGGCTCATAGTCAAATGAAACCTTCCCCCCGGGAATATGAATGATTTCTCTTAAATCCAGCTGCATAATGTACCTCTCACAGTTGCTACGATATTATAATTCATCTGTAAACTATTGTCAAATGTTTTTTTATTGTTTATAATGCAAAAAATATGCTTTTTAGGGTGAGCCATATGAAAGAATTCCTTGTAAATAAAAATGACGCAGGACAGCGGCTCGACCGTTTTGTTGGAAAGACAGTTCCCCTGCTTCCCGCTTCTCTTACACAGAAATATATACGCCTTAAACGCATAAAAGTCAATGGAAAGGGTTTTCCTCGGGATGGTAAGCTGTCTGCCGGTGACCTTGTGCAAATGTATGTTAACGATGAATTTTTTGAGACTCCCAGTGAGGAAAACGCCTACCTGAAGATTTCCTCACCGAAGCTGGATATCCTATATGAGGATGATAACCTCATGTTAATCAACAAGGAAGCCGGTGTTCTCTGCCACTCTGACGGCAGCTGGAGCTACGATACCATCATCGCCCGGGTACAGGCTTATCTGTACAGCAAAAAGGAATGGCGGCCTAAAGAAGAGAACGCCTTTGCCCCGGCGCTGTGCAACCGCATTGACCGTAACACCCAGGGAATTGTCATTGCAGCAAAAACGGCAGAAGCGCTCCGGATTATTAACGAAAAGATTAAAAACCGGGAAATCCATAAAAGCTACCTGACTGTGGTCTGTGGTCGTCCCAAGCCGCCGGCAGCCCGGTTGGAGAACCAGCTTTTCAAGGACGCCGCACGGAACATGGTGCTCATCAAAAAAAAAGCCGAGCCCGGTACAAAAACAGCCATCACCGAATACGAAACTCTGGCGACCCGGGACGGATTGTCCCTTTTGTCCTGTCGGCTGATTACCGGACGAACCCATCAGATTCGTGCCCAGCTTGCCAACAACGGTACGCCTCTGTTAGGGGATGGAAAATACGGCCGTGAGAAGAACAACAACCGCTACCACGAAAAGGGCCAGCTTCTGTGTTCCTACAAGGTTGAAATGGCCTTTGAAAGTGATGCCGGCTGTCTGAATTATCTAAAAGGCCGCAGTTTTTCCCTTTCTTCCATTGATTTTGTCGACAAGTATTTTCCCGGCACAAAAATATGACAATCCTTGCCTCTCCTGCCCCCCTTTTCTATTGACACCACAAGCAAATATTG
>JAKSQI010000053.1 GCA_024404215.1 Oscillospiraceae bacterium | reverse complement strand
GCACTGGTCTTGTCTGTTGGACGAATGCTTGCGAAAAGGGAAAAGCCGGGCAAGGCGGAGCTGCTGTACGGTGCCTGCATCGGTATACCCAATTATGGTTCCGCTCGTTTCCTGCTGCTGGCTTTGGGCAAGCTGCCGACGGTTATGGTCTATCCGGTATACAATGCGGCTGTTATTTTGGTTATCGGTCTTGTGGGCGCTTTTGTTTTCCGAGAAAGGCTTACCAGACAGAAGCTGGCCGGATTCGGCCTTATTCTGGCAGCCCTGGTGCTGCTGAATCTCTAAAGGCCCCGGGGCAGTCACTATCCAAGTGAGAGGGAAGGGAGAAGAATCTGTGATGAAAAAGTGCCTGTCGTTTCTCAAAAGAGAGCCTGTGTTTGTTATTTCCTTTTTTGCGGCCTTGGTCAGTGCCTTGTTTATCCCGCCGGACAGGCAGTGGCTGGCTTATTTTGATTTTCGCACCTTATCGCTGCTTTACTGCCTGATGGTTGTCGTGGCAGGCTTCCGCTCTGCCGGTTTGTTTGACAGCCTGGCCCGTACCTTAACCCGCCGGGCCGGATCGGTGCGCTTGCTGGGCATGGTACTGGTAGGCCTCAGCTTCTTTTCGGCCCTTTTTATTACCAACGATGTCGCGCTGCTGACCTTTGTTCCCTTTGCGGCGGTGGTTTTTACCATGGCCGGAGAAAGCGGAGCCCTGCTCCCGGTGGTTGTTCTGCAGGCGGTGGCGGCCAATCTGGGCAGCATGCTTCTGCCGGTGGGCAATCCTCAGAACCTATACATCCAGTCCCACTATGATTTATCCATGGACGCTTTTTTGCGGATGACGGGACCTGCCTGGCTGGCGTCGCTGGTTTTACTTGCCGCTTTGTGCTTCCTTCTGCCGGGACGAAAGACCCAGGTGCTGCTGGAAAAGGGAGGGGAGCCGGTAAAGCGAGATCTGGCCGTTTTTGCCGGCCTGTTTGTCATCTGTCTGCTGGTGGTTTTTCGGTTGATTTCCTGGCCAATCATGCTGCTGTCAGTGGTGGTCGCCCTGGCCTTCTATCGGCCGTCCCTGCTGAAAAAGGCGGATTTTCTGCTTCTGCTGACCTTCGTCTGCTTCTTCATCTTTTCGGGCAACGCCGCCCGCATTCCTTCCGTGAGGGTCGGGCTGCAGCAGCTTCTGGGGGGGCACGAGTTCTGGGTAACCCTGGGCCTGAGCCAGGTAATCAGCAACGTTCCGGCTACCCTTCTGCTTGCCAATTTTACCGATTCGGCCAAGGCCCTGCTGTTGGGGGCGGATATCGGCGGACTGGGTACCCCCATTGCCAGCCTGGCCAGCCTCATTGCCCTAAAGCTTTACAGCCAGACCAAGGGAGCCCGCATGGGCCGCTTTGCGGCCTTCTTTTTGCTGGTGAATGCCGCTTTGCTGGCGGTTCTGGCCCTGATTTTCCACTGCTGATGTCCCAATTGCCGTTTCCTTATGGAAACGGCAATTATTTCTTTCCCTTGCCTTTTTCCAAGAGAACCGATATACTGAGCATATAAAAAACAAACTAAATTAAAGGATTAGTAGTACCAGATGACCTTTGCCGTTAACAAGGCTGGCTCAACGCCGGCCTACCTTCAGCTGTATCAGCAGTGTGTTCAAAGCATTATACAAGGGCTATACCCCTATGGCAGCAAGCTTCCCTCTAAGCGTACTTTGGCGGCGGACAGCGGCGTTAGTGTGATTACCGTTGAGCATGCCCTGGCACTTCTCTGCGAGGAGGGCTATGTGGAGAGCCGGGAAAGAAGCGGCTGCTTTGTAATTTATCGCAGCTCAGATTTCCAGGGGCTGCCCGGGCTGGGGGCGGGAAACTTACCCGCCCGGTCTCTGAGTCCTCACACCGCAGGGGATTTTCCCTTTTCCGTGCTGGCCCGTACCATGCGCCGGGTGCTGGCGGATTATGGGGAACAGCTGCTGGTTAAGCCCCCTAACAGTGGCTGCCCGGAGCTTCAGCAGGAGCTGTGTGCTTATCTGGCCCGCAGTCGGGGCCTTCTGATTCAGCCGGACCAGATTATTATCGGTGCCGGTGCCGAGTATCTCTACGGACTGGTGGCCCAACTGATTGGTCGGGATGGCCTGATTGCCCTGGAGCACCCGGGCTATGAAAAAATTCATTTGGTTTATGAGGCCATGGGAATCCGCTGTGATTACCTGAAGCTGCACAAGGGCGGCATAGCTACCGAAGCCCTGGAGAGAACAAGCGCTCGGATTCTGCACGTAACTCCCTTTAATTCCTATCCCAGCGGCATCAGTGCGGATGCTTCAAAAAAACGGGAATACATCCGGTGGGCCCGGGAAAGGGAAGGCTATCTCATAGAGGACAACTATGAATCCGAGCTAACGGTATCCCAAAAGCAGGAGGATTCCCTTTTTGCCCTTGCCGGAGGTGAGCGGGTTATCTATCTGAATTCCTTTTCCAAAACCATTGCCCCCTCCATACGTGTGGGCTACATGGTGCTGCCCCGGGAGCTGGCGGAGCTTTACTGTCAGAGACTTGGCTTTTATTCCTGCACGGTGCCGGCTTTTGAACAGTATCTGCTTGCCAGCCTGCTGCGGAACGGAGATTATGAGAGACACATCAACCGGGTGCGTCGACAACGGCGCAAAAACAGAAAAATCATTCCTGCCCGGGATAACAACAGGTGATAGAAATGGAAAATCTTGTTTTCAGTTTAAATGCGACCATGCCCATCTTTCTGCTTATGCTTTTAGGCTATGGCCTGAAGTGCATTGGATGGGTGGATGAGGGCTTTGCCTCCAGGCTTAACAGCTTCGTTTTTAAGGTTTCCCTGCCGGTACTGGTTTTTGAAGATTTGGCAACGGTAAACTTTCGGAGGCCTGGAATGGTCCCTTTGTGCTCTTTTGCTTTCTGGCCACGGTTATCAGCATCGCCATTGCCTTCGGTCTGTCCTTCCTGCTGCGCCGGAAGGAGGAGAGGGGAGAGTTCATTCAGGCCACCTACCGCAGCTCGGCTGCCATTCTTGGCCTGGCCTTTATTCAGAACATTTACGGCTCCTCCGGCATGGGGCCTTTGATGATTATTGGCTCTGTTCCCCTCTACAATATCTGCGCCGTAGTGGTGCTCTCAGTGTTCTCTCCTGATCAGTCCCGGCAGGGGCTGAAGGGGGATAAGGTGAAAAAAACCCTGCTGGGTATTGTGAAAAATCCCATCATTATCGGCATCGCTGTTGGACTGGCCTGGTCGGCCCTGGGGCTGCCGCTTCCCAAAATTCTTCACAGTGTCATCGGCAAAGTAGGGGGAACAGCCACTCCGCTGGGCCTCATTGCCATGGGCGCCTGCTTTGACTTAAGCAAGGCCCGGGCCTCCGGCGGTGGTGCTGTTTTGGCCTCAATAGTGAAGCTGGTGGGTTTTGGTGTGCTTTTTGTTCCTTTGGCCATTGCTCTGGGCTTCCGCAATCAGGAACTGGTTGCCGTTCTGGTCATGCTTTGCTCGGCTACAACGGTCAGCTGCTATGTCATGGCCCGAAACATGGGCCACGAGGGCTCTCTGACTTCCGCTGCCGTCATGCTGACCACCCTCTTTGCAGCCTTTACCCTGACAGGCTGGCTCTACCTTATGCGTACTTTGGGGGTAATCTAAGGGATTTACAGCTGTTAACAAGTATTTTTGCAAGAATGAATCAAATGACTTGCAAAAAGTGCTGAGACGTGGTATAGTGATTTCGTGAATTTAAGAGACTAAATTCGAAAAGAAAGACAGTTGAAAGGATGATCGTTTTGAGTAACAAAAACACGACCAAAACAGCCGGCGCCGGCGCTTTGCTTGGCGCAGCCTTCCTAATGGCGACTTCCGCCATTGGCCCCGGATTTCTGACCCAGACAGCAACCTTTACCAGCAGCCTGGGCTCTAGCTTTGGTTTTGTCATTTTAGCCACCATCGTGCTGGCTGCCATTGCACAGCTGAACATCTGGCGTGTGCTTTGCTCCTCCGGCCTTCGCGGTCAGGATGCTGCCAACAAGATTCTTCCCGGTTTGGGTATTCTGGTTTCTGTTTTGATTGTTTTCGGCGGTATCGTATTTAACATCGGTAACGTAGGCGGCGGCGGCCTTGGCTTGAATGCACTGGTTGGCATGCCCTTGATTCCCGGCTATATCATTACTGCCCTGCTGGCCATTGCCATTTTCCTCTTTAAGCAGGCCAAGTCCATCATGGATACCGTTACCAAGGTTTTGGGCGGCGTCATGATTCTTTTGATTCTGATTGTTATCTTCATTGTTAAGCCCCCTGTTGGCGATGCCCTGAAGAACACCGTTGCTCCTTCCGCCGGCTACTTCTCCGGCAACATGCGCAGCGCCATTCTGACCCTGCTGGGCGGTACCGTTGGCGGTTACATCACCTTCGCCGGTGCCCACCGCTTGATTGATGCCGGCACTACCGGTGCGAAGCGCCTGAAGGACATTAACAAGAGTGCTGTCATGGGTATCGGCATTGCTACCATCGTTCGTATTCTGCTCTTCCTGGCCATTCTGGGCGTTGTTGTTCTGGGTGCCGACCTGACTCAGGCTGCCGAGGGTACCATTAACAACCCTGCTGCACAGGCCTTCCGTCTGGGTGCCGGCGAGTTGGGCTATCGCTTTGCCGGTCTGGTTATCTTCTGCGCAGCCATTACCTCCGTTATCGGCTGCTCCTACACCTCCATTTCCTTCATGAAGAGCATTAAGTTTGTTGCCGACCACGAAAACGCTTTTGTTATCGGCTTCATCGTTCTGTCCTGCGCTGTTATGTGCATCCTGGGCGCCGCTCCTGCTACTCTGCTGGTTCTGGCCGGTGCTATCAACGGTCTGATTCTTCCCATCACTCTGGCCATCTGCCTGATTGCCGGCAAGATGAAGAAGATTGTTGGTGACTCCTACAAGCATCCCATGGTTCTTTGGGTTCTGGGCTGGATTGTAGTTGTCATTTCCGGTTACCTGGGTGTTACCACCTTTGTTGCCCAGATGGGTAAGCTTTTCTAATTTAACTTGATTTGACAGAAGGCGCAGTGTCAAGAGCTTGATACTGCGCCTTGCCCCTTTATTCCACTGGTATAAGGAGAATGATTCATGGAGAATGCTAGAATTCTCGTCGCGGGTGATTCCTCCCTTCTTATTGAGTTTAAGCAGGAAATCAACCCGGAAATAAACAGAAAAATTGCTGCACTGGTCCAATTGATTCGGGAACAGCATATTGAGGGGATTGTGGACATGATTCCCACCTATTGCTCCCTTTTGATTAATTATGACCCCCGTGTTATCCTCTATGATGCTTTGGCGGAACGGCTCAAGGGCCTGCTGAAGATTGAGGTTGCGGCGGGGTCTGACCGTAAAAAGATTTATGAAATTCCGGTTTGCTATGGCGGCGCCTATGGCCCGGACCTCAGTGTCATTGCCGAGCATGCCGGCCTCAGCGAGGAAGAGGTCATCCGGATTCATTCCTCTCAGGACTATTTGATTTACATGCTGGGCTTTTTGCCGGGCTTTACCTATTTAGGCGGCCTGGATGAACGCATTCATACCCCCCGCCTGAAAAACCCCCGTGTCCGCATTGAGGCTGGCAGCGTAGGCATCGGCGGCTCCCAAACCGGCATCTACCCCATGGATTCGCCCGGTGGCTGGAATCTTATGGGCATGACCCCTGTGAAAACCTATGACCCCAACCGGGAGGTGCCCATTTTGGTTGAGGCCGGTGATTACATCCGTTTTGTTCCCATTGACGAGGCAGAATACAAGCGCATTCTGGAGCTGGTAGAACAGAACGCCTATCAGGTTACCGTTCGGGAAGAGGAGGCTTAACATGGGAATTCGTGTTATTAAACCCGGCATGCTGACCACGGTTCAGGATTTAGGCCGTACCGGCTACCAAAGCCAGGGCTTTAACGTAGCCGGCGTCATGGATGTCCGTTCCTTTAAAATTGCCAACCTGCTGGTGGACAATCCGGAAAATGAGCCGGTGCTGGAATTTACTCTCATCGGCCCTACTTTGGAGTTTACCTCGGATACCATTGTTGCCATTACCGGCGGAAACTTCAACCCCACCATTAACGGCAAACCTGCTCCGATGTACACCGCTATTTATATGCACAAGGGGGACATCCTGAAATTCGGTTCCGCCGTCAGCGGTGCCAGAGGCTATCTGTCCTTTTCCAGCTATCTGAAGGTTCCTACGGTCATGGGCAGCCGCTGCACCAATATGAAGAGCCGGCTGGGCGGCTTCAAGGGGCGCAAGCTGGAAGCCGGGGATTTGATTCTTTTCCGCATCAAGCGCCGCTATTTGCCCTATTTCCTGTCCAGAACCTTGCCTGTGGAAGAAATGGATCAGGAATCAGTTACCCTGCGGGTGGTCATGGGGCCTCAGGATTCGGCCTTCACCAAGGAGGGCATTGAAACCTTCCTGAACAGCACCTACACGGTTACCAATGAATTTGACCGCATGGGCTGTCGGTTGGATGGACCCTTTATCTCATCCAAAAATGGCTCCGACATTATCTCCGACGGCATATGCTTCGGTTCCATTCAGGTTCCGGCCCACGGCAAGCCCATTATCCTGCTGGCGGACCGTCAGACCACCGGCGGCTATGCCAAAATTGCCACCGTTGCCTCCGTGGATATTCCAAAGCTCGTTCAGCGGAAAACAGACCACAAAATCCACTTCCAGGCCATTACCGTACAGGAGGCCCAGAAGCTGATGCTGGCAGAAATTGAAGAAATGGACGCCATGAGAGACCGTATCCATCAGCCCTGCCGGGAGGTTCTGGAATGCCGTCTGACGGCCAAACGCATACGCACATTATTTGAGTAAAGGAGATTTATCCCATGGATTTACAAGCTATTGAAAAACTGATTGCTATGATTGATAACTCTTCCGTTAAAGAGTTCAGCTACAAGGATGAAAGTGTAGAAATTACCATCAGCACCCTGGACAATCCGCCGATTGTGGCCCCCATGGCTCCTGCCGCTCCGGCTGTGATGGCCGCCCCTTATCCCGCTGCCGGCACTTCGGCCCCTGCAGCACCGGAGGCCGCCCCTGCCGAGGATGAGCCGGAATTCATTACCTCTCCCATTGTGGCTACCTTCTACTCCGCTGCCGGCCCGGAGATTCCTGCTTATGTTCGGGTAGGCGACCGGGTAAAGGCCGGTGACACGGTCTGCATTTTGGAGGCCATGAAGCTGATGAATGAAATCACCGCCGACTTTGACTGTGAAATTGAAGCCATTTTGGTCAGCAATGAGCAACGCGTGGAATACGGCCAGCCTTTGTTCCGCGTCAAGAAGCTTTAATTGACAGGGGGTTGGACCTTTGCTTACTAAAGTATTGATTGCCAACCGCGGTGAAATTGCTGTCCGGATTATCCGTGCCTGCCGTAACATGGGCATTTCCAGTGTGGCTGTCTATTCCAAGGAGGACGCCGAAAGCCTTCACGTTAAGCTGGCTGACCAGCGTATCTGTATCGGCGAAGGCCTTTCCAAAAACAGCTACCTGAACATGGACCGCATTATTCAGGCGGCCCTGAACATGGGGGCGGATGCCATTCACCCCGGTTTTGGCTTCTTATCCGAAAACAGTGAGTTTGTGCGGCGCTGCCAGGCCAACGGCCTGACCTTTATCGGCCCGGACCCGGAGGTTATTGACCGCATGGGTAACAAGTCTGCCGCCCGCGCCACCATGATGGCGGCCGGTGTTCCGGTAGTTCCCGGCACCAAGGAGCCGGTATACGACGTGGAGGAAGCCAAAAAGCAGGCAGACCGCATCGGTTATCCCATTATGATTAAGGCCTCTTCCGGCGGCGGCGGCAAGGGCATGCGGGTGTCCGAGTCAGCGGAGGATTTTGAGTTCCAGTTCAATTTGGCTCAGCGGGAATCTGCCAATGCCTTTGGTGACGATACCATGTATCTGGAACGCTTCATCCGCAATCCCCGTCATGTGGAAATTCAGATTATGGCAGACAGCCACGGCAACGTGGTAGCTTTGGGTGACCGTGACTGCTCCGTACAGCGCAACCATCAAAAGCTGATTGAGGAATCTCCCTCTCCGGCTATTGATGAAGCCACCCGTCAGAAAATGAACGAGTATGCGGTTTTAGCTGCAAAAACTGTAGGCTATACCAACGCCGGCACGATTGAATTCATCGTCAGCCCCAAGGGAGAGTTCTTCTTCATGGAAATGAACACCCGTATTCAGGTTGAGCACGGTGTTACCGAAATGGTTACCGGCACGGACCTGATTATTGAGCAGATTCGGGTAGCCAACGGGGAAGAGCTGAGCTTTCGGCAGGAGGATATTGCCCTTCGCGGCCACGCCATTGAATGCCGCATCAATGCCGAAATTCCGGAAAAAAACTTCATGCCCTGCCCGGGCCGTGTAAAGAACATTCACCTGCCGGCCGGCAACGGGGTACGGGTGGATACCGGCCTATATGCCGGCTATCGCATTCCCTCCGAGTATGACTCCATGATTGCCAAGGTTATTGTTCACGCTCCCACCCGGGAGGCGGCCATTCGAAAAATGCTGTCGGCTTTGGATGAAATGGTCATCACCGGGGTGGAAACCAATTTGGACTTCCAGTACCAGATTATGCGCAACCCCGTTTTCGGGGAAGGCAAGGCCGATACCGGCTTCATTGAAACCATCATGAAAGCATAAAAGGGGAGAACTAAGAATGTTCAAGGTTGACTTAAACAGCGATTTGGGTGAGAGCTTCGGCGCTTATAAAATCGGCTCCGATGACAAGGTGATTCCGCTGATTACTTCTGCCAATGTGGCCTGCGGCTTCCACGCCTCTGACCCCGTTGTCATGGAGAAAACTGCCCGTATGGCGGCAGCCTCCGGCATCCAGATGGGTGCCCATCCCGGTTTCCCGGATTTAATGGGCTTCGGCCGCCGCAATATGGTTATCACTCCGGAAGAGGCTAAGGCCTATACCCTGTATCAGCTGGGGGCAATGGATGCCTTCTGCCGCAGTGTTGGCGTTCCCATGCAGCATGTTAAGCCCCATGGGGCCTTCTACAACATGGCCGGCAAGGATTATGCCCTTTCCCGGGGCATCTGCGAGGCCATCAAGGCCTTTAACCCGGAGCTGATTGTTCTGGCCTTATCCGGGGGTGAACTGCTGCGCTGCGCCCGGGACATGGGTCTGCGGGCAGCCAGTGAGGTTTTTGCTGACCGGGCCTATGAGGAGGACGGCAGCCTGGTAAACCGTAAAAAGGAAGGCGCCATGATTACCGATGAGGACCTGGCAGTAGAGCGGGTGGTCCGTATGATTA
>JAKSQI010000052.1 GCA_024404215.1 Oscillospiraceae bacterium | reverse complement strand
GGACCAACTCTTCCAGCTTATCCAGACAGGGCGCCGTGAAAGCCGGCAGGCCATCTTCCGTACAGGTTACAATGGCTTCCTCCGGGATTCCCAGGCTTTTTACCGCATATTCCCTTTTTCCTTGATAGGCACCGCCTACAATCAGTTTCATGTTAAACCTCCGGGTATTACAAAAGAATCAAGGCCAGCATGCCAACACACTCGCCGATGGTAATGGCGTAACCGGATATGTCACCGTTCATACCGTCCAGCTGGCGGCGTCCGAAAAGCACTGCCAGCAGGGCTGCCAACTGGGCTACCGGGGCACAAAAGCCTTCACGGCCAAAGAGGAGGAGCGGGAGAACGGCCAGCAAAGCCAGGATAATCCAGGCGCCAACCCGATAGCCGTCCGTAATGGCCGGCTGAACATACTGATAGCTGCTGCCTTCCATGGGTTTTAGATTCATGACACAGAGTGCCGAAACCGAGCGTACTGCAGCCGGAATGAAGAGCATGACCCAGACGGAACGGACCCTGTCAAAGGCTGACAGAAAGGAAAAGGTTAGCAGCATGAGAATACAGAGGGCAATTACGGCAAAGGCACCGGTATGGCTGTCCTTCAAAATGCGCCGACGCTCCGGCAAATCACGGCGGGACAGAATGGCATCGCTGCAGTCCATGTAACCATCCAAATGGATAAAGCCGGTCAGCAGATAGGGGACAATAGTCAGCAAGCCGGCTATCAGCAAGGCCGGCAGACCGGTCAAGCCAAGCAAAAAAGCACATAAGGCCCAAATGGCCCCCAGTATCAATCCAATGACAGGCAGGAACAGAAGCATGAAGCCCTTAGCTTTTTCATCCCATATTTTCAACGGGCAGGGTATGGCGCAAAACATACCCCAGCTCATAAAAAAGCCGGTAATCACTTTTTTCACAGTTCCAAAACTCCTTTATGCACCATATTATACCCCAGACAAACCTCTACAACGGTGTCACACAAAGCAGCAACGCGATCAGCCTGTGCCAGTGCCCGGCGGTAGGCCTCCGTCCACTCATCGTAGCGTTCAGCATCGCCAAAGATAAAATCGCTGACTAAAACGGCATTTTTAACGCCGCGAACAAAGGTCGCCAAATCCTCCGCTACCTTTTCACCGCAGTCCGGATGAAAGCCGCCATCTCGAGTAAACATTTCATTGCCGATTAAGGCTGTCACACTGTCCAACAAAAAGGTTCCGTTTGGGTTCGCCCGTTCCAGGCAAGCAGGAAGGTTTCGCCCCTGCTCCAGGGTCTCAAAGCCCCAGCCCTCTCGGTCCGCAATATGCTTGCGGATGCGGGCACGGTCTTCCTCGTCCCCCGGTATCATGGTGGCAACATAGTATAAGGGACCATCCCCTGCCATTTTTTTACATAGCCGCTGTGCCAGCATGGATTTGCCGTTTTTGCAGCCGCCGGAAAGATAATAAATCATGAATTCACCGTAAAACTGTCCTTACCCCGGATGTCCTCCAGGTAATCGTCGTTAATTTCTGCTTCCGCAAAGGTAGCCATATGATCCAAAATAGCGCAGGCAGCTGAAACAATCTCAAAGGCAATGGGGCAGCCGCTTCCTTCGCCCAAACGCATGCCCAAATTCAAATAGGCCTCAAAGCCCAGTTCTCGGCATGCTAAAGCATAGCCTTTTTCAAAGGATTCATGGCTGGGAATCAGATAGTCCCTTACAGCCGGGCAAAGCCGTACAGCCACCAGCGCTGCGACAATGGAAATAAAACCATCCACAACCACGGGAATGCGGTAGCGGGCACATCCGATAAAGGCACCGGCCATGGCCGACAGGTCAAAGCCACCTACCTTGCTCAACACGTCTACCGGGTCATTTCTGTCAAGCCTGTGCAAAGCAAGAGCCTCATCAATCACCCTTTTTTTCTTCTCAAAGGCAGCATCCGTCAAACCGCCTCCTCGTCCGGTAACAGCTGCCGCATCCGTACCAAGGAGGGCCGCCAGCACAGCCGATGAGGTAGTGGTGTTGCAAATGCCCATTTCTCCAATGCCCAAAATGTGCATACCCTCTTGACAGGAACGTTCTGCTGCTTCAACTCCCGTCATCAAGGCCTGCACCGCCTGAGCTCGGGTCATGGCCGGTTCCCGATATAGGTTTTTGGTTCCTTTGGCTATACTGCGGTTAATAACCGCCTCACAGCGATAGGGCAGCTTTACGCCCATGTCCCACACCTGCAGGTCCACGCCAAAATGGCCGCAAAGAGTTCCGCAGCCGGTAAGTCCCTTGGTTAGGTTTACCGTCTGAGCCATGGTAACGGACTGAGGTGAGGAAGCAACCCCTTCCTCCCAAACGCCGTTATCGGCGGCAAAAACCAAAACCCGCTTCTTTTCAATGCGATTGTTCAGACTTCCGGTAATACCAGCCATCTGAATGGAAATGGATTCCAGCTTGCCAAGGCTTCCTGGGGGCTTGGCAAGCTCTGCCTGCCGCTTCTCCGCTTTGGCCATAACTTCTCTATCCGCCGGCTGAACCCCGGCAATCACTTCTTTTAATGCCCGTTCGGTATACTCCATTGCTTTTCCTCTTTTCTTTTTCTTCTGAACAGGCTGTTCTTTGACTGCAGCCCGTCCAGGTTAACATAATTCAGATAACAGACCCCAAAAAGGGAGGCCGCGTACTGCCTCCCTTTTTGGGGTCAAAGATTAAAGATAAAGAGGAATTATCCTACGGTACAGTCAAAACGACAGACCGGGGGAATCAAAATCAGGTCGGCAGCCTGTGCAGATAGCTCATAACTGCCATCAGCTGAAAGAGGAAGCACAAAGCAACCGCTCTCATCTGTAAAAACACCGGACTTTTCACCATTTACCAATATCTCAGCACCGGAAAGGGGAAGCCGTACTTGCTGCTGAAACTCATCCCGCTCCAGGGTCATCAGCTGCCCCTGATAGAAGCAGCTGCCGTCCTCGGCAGTTTGAATGTCACCGACTATATAGCTGTAGATATCGGACCAGGTTAACAAATCCTGAAAGGAATAAGCATAAACACAATCCTGAGGAAGCACCGGGTCGCTCAATTGCTCCTCTCCGGTAAAATCTAGATTGTCATTTACATGGAAGCCATAAAAGCCGCCATTGTCTACACCCCAAAGGCGTGAAATGCACTGCCCGTATTTACCAAGGTCTTCTGTAGCATAACCCTTTATGCCCCCTCTGTAGAAGGCCGCATGGGCTGCCAGCAATACCTCGTCCACGGTAACCATGCCGTCCCTGTCCGAATCCTCAACCGCGAGCGGCTCATTATTCAGGACGAGTGTGCCGGCATCGGCAATGCTGATAAATACCTCAACCGTTCCTGAATTCGTTTCCTCTGCCGGAGACTCTTCCTCAGGCACTTCTGCCGGAGTTTCAGGAATGTCTGCTTCTGCCGAAGGCTCAGCAGCAATAGGGGTATCTTCCGCTTGATCAATCACTATCTCATCCTTGGCGCCGCAGCCGGTTACAACTGCCGTAAAAACGCAAAAGATGAGTATCATAAGGAGGAGAAAAATCTTTCTCATAAACGCCCTCAATATACTCATCAAAAATAATATATGAGGCACGATTGGTAGTTAGGTCGTGCATCATCTTCGCTGGTGGAGGTTAAGTTCCCTATCGGGCAGGGTTGCTCAGGCCCTGCCCGATTGCTCAAGGGCACTTAAAAATATCAGAATAATCGACACATGTCAAAGTCGAAACGAAGATAATGCGTTCCCACCCTGGGGCATGTGTCTACAGGAAAAGAAAAACGCCTGCAGACCGAAGCCACAGACGATAAAATCAATAAAGCCTGTATTCCAGTTTCGGTGGAAACATCTGATGAATTCTACGTATCTGACTTATTCCCGAAGGACTTCACAGTGACCGACTCGCGGGGACTTGCACCCCATTCCGTATGCCGATTGAACGGCTGAACTCACCAACAATCTTTAATTGTGTTTTGATTATAGCACCTAGGTTTTCATTTGTAAAGCACTTTTTCAAAAGTTTTCCACAATTCTTATCCTTACCCATCCAGTCCGGCCTTTCTTGCCTGTTCATGCTGCAGGTAGCGGGGAATGGTGTAAAGCCTACCATCCTTTTCCAGTTTGGCACCGGTTTGATGATAGCTGAAGTATACTCCGGCTGAGCTGCACTGCTGTTTCAGACCCAGAATCCAATCGAAACGACAGATTCTGGCATCAGGACCCGACTCTCCTCCGGCACCTACCCGTTCAATTCCTTGCCCCAGCCAGGAGCTAAGGTCCACTGCTTCCAGCAAAGGTTCACAGGCCACCCCTCGATGGCGGATAGGGGCCTCAACCAATAAGGGCATACGGAAATCCGCCATGGCCTGATTCTCCACCGTGGCATTAATATATACATTCTCCCAGCCTCCCCCCCAATCCTTGGGAATGCATTCCCAAAAACGGTGTATGCGTTTGGTAACAAGGAAGAAATTCAAATCCGGACGCCTGCGGATAATATCCCACGCTTCCTCTCGCCATTGATCTGCCTCCTCCAGAAAAAAGTCAGAGGAAAAGCAGGTATACACGGTTTCGCCGGAGGGTATTTTATACTCTCCGGCGCGGTTTTTGCTGACTGGCAGCTGAAAGCTTTTGGTTTTTCGAACCTGGGACGCATCCACGCCAATGGATTCATCCCTGCGATAGACATAGCAGTGGGCACATCCGGGGGAGATTTTATGGCATCCATGCCATAGGTTCCACCCGGCCACAGCTTATACCTCAGGGGTAAAGCCAGCCTTCTCCAAAGCGGCTTTGGCAGTTGCCACGCAGTGGCTGCAGCCGTCAATGGTCACCGTCTTGTTTTCCAGGCTTACTTCAAAGGTCAGTTTTTCTGCCTCCAGAGCCTTGGTAATCTTGCCTACGCAGTGATTGCACATCATGTCATTTACTTTAATGGTAGTCATAGAAAATCCTCCTTCTGTTATTTCATAAGCTTATGAATGGTTTCTACAAGCTCATTGATTTTGTCCTCTTCGCCCTTCTGTACGCTGGTGGTGACACAGCTTTTGATGTGATTTCCCAAAAGAACCTTGTTAAAACCGTTCAAGGCAGATTGCACAGCCATGACCTGAGTAAGAATATCCACGCAGTATACATCGTTTTCCACCATACCGCGGATACCCCGTACCTGACCTTCAATACGAGCCAAACGGTTAAGCATAGCTTTCCGTTCCCGCTCGTCTCTGTCCTTTTTGCGGCAGCAGCAATCCTTCTTCTTTTCGTTTTCACTCATGCTATTACACCTGTTCTTTATAACCCTATACCGGTAACCCGGTAATCCTCGGCTTCAACTGCTTCCCGCAGCAATCGGTCATCCACATCGTGGCTCAAGCTAAGGCATACCTTCCCGGTAGTATGGTCAGCCTTGGCTTTCTCCACGCCGTCCAAAGCCTCCAGGGCAGCCTTAACCGTCTTTTCGCAATGGCCGCACATCATGCCCTCTACCTGCAGTTCAAGCCGCCGCAGTCCAAGCTGCTCAACGGCAGTTACGGTATAATCCTCTGCCTCAATGGCCTGCTTCATGTTGTCCGGGTCTGACTGACCGTCCCACAAAACAGAAGCAATGCCTTTCTCGTGGCTGACCTCCAGCACCTGAACGCCTTCAAAGGCCCCCAGCACCTGTCCGACTGTTTTTTCACAGTGGCCGCACATCATACCATCAATACGGAAAAGAAGATTACCCTCTGCCTGCTCAGCCTCTGTCCTCTCAGACAGAACCGTCCTCTCAGGCTCAGCGGCAGGCACCAGCACAGGAAGCTCTACCGGTGAAATGCGTCGGTCACGACTGCTGTCATACATTTTATGCAGGTTCAGCCGCAAAGCATTGCTGACCACGCAGAAGCTGGACAGACTCATGGCAGCTGCACCAAACATGGGGTTCAGCAGCATCCCTATCCCGTAGTATACACCAGCTGCCAGAGGGATGCCAATAACATTGTAGAAAAAAGCCCAGAAAAGATTTTGATGGATATTCCGCAGGGTGGCACGACTCATACTGATGGCTGCCGGTACATCCTGCAGTCTGCTCTTCATCAAGACCACATCCGCTGCGTCAATGGCGATGTCGGTTCCGGCTCCAATGGCAATACCTACATCCGCTCTTGTCAAAGCGGGAGCATCGTTGATTCCGTCCCCTACCATGGTCACCCGGCCGTGCTCCTGCAGCCGCCGGATTACAGCCTCCTTACCGTCGGGCAAAACTCCGGCAACGACCTGGTCAACCCCGGCCTGTCGGCCAATGGCCTTGGCCGTGCGTTCGTTGTCCCCGGTAAGCATAACAACCCGAATACCCATGTTTTTTAAGCGTTGAATTGCTTCGGGGCTGTCTTCCTTTATGACATCCGCTACAGCAATCATGCCTGCAACAGCCCCGTCCTCAGCAAAGAAAAGGGGCGTCTTCCCTTCCTCAGCCAAAGCATTGGCTTCGGTTTCCAGCTTTTGAGGCACAACAGCAACCGTGCGAATGAAGCTGAGGCTGCCACCATATAAGGTCTTCCCTTCGCAGACAGCCTTTAAGCCACTGCCTGTAAGGGCCTGAAAGCCTTCAATTCTCCTTTTGGTTAAACCCTTTTCCTCACCAAAGCCTTGGATGGCCCGGGCAAGGGGGTGCTCGCTCTGCTGTTCCAGAGTGTAGGCCAGTTCTGTCAAGGTCTGCATGCTTATACCCTCAGCAGGACAAATATCGGTAACCCGAGGTTCTCCGGCGGTGATGGTTCCGGTTTTGTCCAGTACAACAATCTGGGTCTTGCCCGCAGCTTCCAGACAGGCAGCCGTTTTGAACATGACGCCATGCTTGGCCCCCATGCCATTGCCCACCATGATGGCTACCGGGGTAGCCAGGCCCAAAGCACAGGGGCAGCTGATAACCAGCACGGAAATCGCCCGTGCCAAGGCAAAGCCAAAGGGCTTGCCAATCAGCAGCCACACAATGGCAGTAACCAGGGCGATGCCCAGAACGGCCGGAACAAAAATCCCGGAAACTCGGTCAGCAACCTTGGCAATAGGGGCCTTGGTTGCCGCCGCATCGCTAACCATCTGAATAATCTGAGAGAGTGTGGTATCCTGCCCAACACGGGTTGCTTCGCATTCCAGATAGCCGGACTGGTTTAGGGTTGCCGCTGACACACTGTCCCCCACCAGCTTATCCACCGGAATGCTCTCTCCGGTCAACGCCGCTTCATTAACAGCACTGCCACCGGATACCACAAAGCCGTCCACAGGAATGGTATCCCCGGGGCGAACCACAAAATGGTCACCAATGCGAACCTGCTCAATAGGCAGCGTCTCCTCACGGCCGTCGCGCAGCACCACAGCTGTTTTAGGGGCCAGCCGCATTAAGCCCTTCAGGGCGTCAGTGGTTCTGCCCTTGCTGACGGCTTCCAGCAGTTTTCCCAATGTAATCAGGGTAAGAATCATGGCCGCAGATTCAAAATAAAACTCGTTCATCATGGCCATGACTCTCTCGATATTGCCGGCCTGCTGGGCAGCAGTCATGGCAAACAAAGCATAAACGCTGTAAACAAAGGATGCCCCGGAGCCCATGGAAACCAAAGTATCCATGTTAGGGGATTTATGCAGCAGCCCCTTTACACCGCTGACAAAAAAGCGCTGGTTTATCAGCATAATGACAGCACTCAGCAAAAGCTGGGCCAGTCCCAAAGCCACAGGATTACCGGCCAGAAATCCCGGCAGCGGCCAGCCCCACATGTGATGTCCCATGGAACCATACATGAGAATCAGCAGCAGAGCAATAGAGACAATCAGCCGCTTACGGATTTTTGGGGTTTCAGTGTCTGTCAGCATATCGTCATAATTGGGCACTGACGAGACTGCCTCTCCCCCCTTTTCTGAAGCACCATAGCCGGCTGCCTCCACTGCCTGAATGATAGCAGCCGCCGCAGCACTGCCTTCCACACCCATGGAATTGGTCAGCAGGCTCACGGCGCAGCTCTCCACCCCATCTACAGCCAGGACAGCCTTTTCCACGCGGCTTTGGCAGGCGGCACAGGTCATACCGGTCACCCGAAATTGTTTCATGCCTTTCCCTCCGGATTGTAAGAATCATACATACCCCCTACGGGTATCTTCTTGTTTTAAGATACCCCCGCAGGGTATCATTTGTCAAGACAAAATTAAAAAAAAATTCATCCACCGGGGACAAAGGGATGTATAATAGACCTATCGGCGGAGCAACACTTTGCCGAAGGTTATATTTGCTTTCTTCGCTGTCGGCTTCTCCATGGCAGGCAGCGAAATGGTGGCAGAAAGAGGATTACCATGGCTAAAAAAATACTTGTCATTGAAGACGATTCCAATATCGCCGAGCTGCTCCGTCTTTATCTGGAGCGGGATGGCTTTGAGGTTTTGCTGGCTTCTGACGGAGGAAAGGGTTTGTCTTCCTTCGAGCAGAATGCCCCGGATATCGTTCTGCTGGATATTATGCTGCCGGTTTTGGACGGCTGGGGCGTGCTGAGGGAAATCCGCGCACAATCAAAAGTTCCCGTTATTATGCTCACCGCCAAAGGAGAAACCTTTGACAAGGTTTCCGGCCTTGAAATGGGGGCCGACGACTATGTCACCAAGCCCTTTGAGGCCAAAGAGCTGCTGGCCCGCATTCACGCAGTCATGCGGCGTTATGGGGATAGCGGTACAGCCTCCGCCCGCCGCCTTAGCTTTGACAAACTGGAAATAGACATGGATAGCTTTGAACTGACCGTTGACGGCAAAAAGGTTGAGGCACCCCCCAAGGAAATGGAACTGCTCTTTCACCTGGCCTCCTCTCCCAACCGGGTATATACCCGCAATCAGCTTCTGGATGAGGTTTGGGGCTTTGATTATTTCGGTGACAGCCGCACCGTTGATGTTCATATTAAGCGTCTGCGGGAAAAGCTGGAAAATGTAAGTGATAAATGGAGTTTAAAAACCGTTTGGGGCGTAGGCTACAAGTTTGAGCTAACGGACGGATGAGAAGCAGTATTTTTTTGAAAAACCTTTTCAGCACCCTGCTTTTGATTTTGATTTGTCTGGCACTCCTTGGAGGCGTCTCCATGGCCTTGACCTACACCTACGTGCTGAAAAATGAACACGCCAATTTGTCCTCTGCCGCCCAGGGGACAGCCCATTTGGTTGCTGCTCTGTCAGATGAGTACCCCTTGGGTAGTCTGGAGATGCAGATGAATGTATCCGTTCAGGGTGACGCCTCTGGCTACGACATCATGGTCAGTGACTCGGATGGCATAGTTAAAGCCTGCTCAGAAGGGCTGAATTGCCCCCATATCGGCA
>JAKSQI010000051.1 GCA_024404215.1 Oscillospiraceae bacterium | reverse complement strand
CCTTTGCATGGCTGACAGACACAACCTACACACAGCGGCTGGTTTTGTCCCAGTATTTAAAGTATTTTAGTCTGGATGCGGACATTTCAGCCAATGACTTTATTGTGTGGCTGCGTGAGCACTACAAAATCGATTACACCGTTTCCTCCGAGGATGCCCGAACCATGATTGGCCTCCGGTATGAGCTTGAATCCCGGGTTATCACTGCACAGGACACTTATATTTTTGCCGGTGACGCCAGCACAGATTTCATTTCCGTTCTGAAGGAACGCAACTACCCGGGAGTTTCCGTGGAAACGGCGGCAACCCGTGTCTATACTACAAAGTCTGCTTCGCATATTCTCGGCTACGTGGGTAAAATGAACGCCGAAGAATATGAAACCTACAAAGAGGACGGCTATTCCATTGATACCTATATCGGCAAGGATGGCGTGGAAAAGGCCTTTGAGGAATACCTCCACGGTACTGATGGAGAAATGCGGGTGGTCTACTCGGAAGATACCGATGCCGTCGTCTCCACGGAGATTCTGAAGGAGGCCTCCAACGGAAACAACGTATACCTGACCCTGGATATCGGCCTTCAGGAAGTTGCTGAAAAAGCCCTGGAGGATAAAATTAACGAGATTAACGAGGACCGAACCTCGGACAACATGGCAACCGGCGGTGCAGTTGTGGTTACGGATGTCAAAAGCGGCGGCATTTTAGCCTGTGCCTCCTACCCCACCTTTGACATTTCCACCTTTTTTGATAACTATTCGGATTTGATGAATGACGCTACCGCCCCCCTCTTTAACCGTGCCATCAACGGTACCTATAACCCCGGCTCCACATATAAAATGGTAACCGGCTTTGCCGGATTGAAGGCGGGCTATATTTCCCGAACCTCTACCATCACCGATAACGGTTTTTTTGACAAATACGATGACTATCAGCCACGCTGCTGGGTTTACTCCACTTCCGGCGGCGGTCACGGCCCCTTGGACATAGTGGACGCCCTGCGTTACTCCTGCAACGTTTTCTTCTTTACTGTCGGCGATGCCATCGGCTCCGCCAAGCTAAAGGCTGCAGCGGAGGAGTTCGGTTTTGGTACCCCCACCGGCATTGAGATTGGCGATTCCAGCGGTGTTATCGCCAGCAAGGAATACAAAAATGAGGTTTTGGGTGAGGCCTGGTACTCTGCTGACACCCTTCTGGCCAGTATTGGACAGGGCCAGAACATGTTCACCCCCGTTCAGCTTTCCAATTACGCTGCTACCATTGCCAGCGGCGGCATCCGCTACCGGCAGACCCTGCTGGACACCGTTATGAACCCGGATTACACGGATACTGTGTATGAAAAAGAACCGGAAATTGCCTATGAGTTTACTGCTAAGGAAAAAGAATACATTTCCATCCTTCAGGAAGGCATGGAAGCGGTAGCCAACAAGCCCGGCGGTTCCGGCTATGACCTCTACAGCAATTACAAGGTTACCGTAGCAGCCAAAACCGGTACCGTTCAGAACGACAGCGGTAACAGTAACAATGGTGTGTTTGTATGCTATGCCCCTGCCGATAATCCGGAAATCGCCATCGCCGTTATCATTGAGCGAGGCAGTGCCGGCCGAAATGTTATGACCGTAACCAAAAATGTTATGGATTACTACTTCGGCACCCACGTAGAATCCGTTACCATCAACGGCGAGGGGGTTCTTCTGCCCTAATTTGACAGAAGTTTAGAAAAAAACTTGCATTTATAAATCATTTTGTCTATACTAACATGGATATGTTGTATCTATCGGATATTAGATAAACATGTTAAGCTGGGAGGAACTATGGGAAAGATAATCGCCGTGGTTTCCGGCAAGGGCGGAACCGGCAAAACAACAGCCGTCGGCGCTATGGGCTCCTGTCTGGGGGCTCTTGGCTTTCGGACCCTGTGTGCTGACTGCGACGCCGAGCTGCGAAATCTGGATATTAGTTTGGGAGTCAGTCATTATCTGCTGCCCTCGGTATCCCTTTTGGCCGAAATCCCGGATAATCCCGAGGAGTATTGTCTTAAGCATCCTGAACTGGAAAACCTTTGGTTCTTACCTGCCTTGGATTTTTCACCGGCCGGACTTCCCCGGGAACGCTGCGAGGTTCTCTTTAATCGGCTTCGTGAAGCCTTTGACTATTGCTTATTGGATGCCCCGGCCGGCATAGGTGAGGATGTTCTTCAGCTTCTGCACTATGCGGATGAGGCCATTATTGTAACCACCGGTGACCGTTCCAGTCTGCGTGATGGTCAGATCATGTGCTCCCGCCTGCAGGACTATGGCCTGAAGGATATCCGGCTTTTGGTAAACCGGGTTCAGCCCAGAGTTATGAAACGGGACAAAGCAAATATTGATGATATGATTGATTCTGTCGGCGCCCGTCTTTTAGGCATCGTTCGAGAGGACGGGGATGTTTCCGCCTCCGCCAATCGGGAACGGCCCTTGGTTCTGTTCAGCCGTCGGCGGGCAGCTCAGGGCTTTCTGCGTTCCGCCCGTCGTCTAACCGGCGAGAGCATTCCCATATCTGAGCGCTGACTTCTTTAACTACTACTCTATACGGAGGTGCATTTACCATGGAAATCGCATTGCTAGCTCATGACAGTAAAAAGGAATTAATGGTCCAGTTCTGTATCGCTTACTGCGGCATTTTATCCGGCCATTCCATCTGCGCTACCTACAACACCGGCCGTCTGGTATCGGATGCCACCGGTTTAAAAATCCGAAATTATCTCTCCTGCCGACAGGGCGGCGACCAGCAGATTGGCGCACGTATTGCCTATAATGAGATTGACCTGGTACTGTTTTTCTGTGACCCCTCCTTGAGTGATAAGCAGGATGTTTTGGAAATTGCCCGTCTGTGTGACCGGCAAAACGTTCCTTTTGCCACCAATGTTGCCACTGCTGAGGTTCTGGTTCAGGGTTTGAAGCGCGGCGACCTGGATTGGCGTGATTTGGTTAATCCCAAGAAAGGCAGAGCCTGACGGCCCCTGTTTTTTGCAAGCTTTATGATTGCTGTGAAGGGAACCCAGTAGCTTCTCAATCGGCCTACAGAGAAGAATGCCTTGGCTGCGAGCATTCGGCAGGATTTTTAAGCGAAGACAGTCCCGGAGCAATCCGTCCGCCTCGCGTTGGGGGCAGAAAGGGTGCCCTTGGGCACTGAAATTGGGTGGCACCACGAAGAATCCTTCGTCCCAATACCGGGACAGGGATTCTGTTTTTTTGAGCAAATATACCCGGAATCCAAATACTGACAGAACTGGAGGACATGACATGGATATTATTAAACCCCGCACCCTGTCCGGCTTTATGGAATTGCTGCCGGAAAAGCAGGTCTATTTTGAAAACATGATGGCAAAGCTAAGGGAGACCTACAGCCTCTATGGCTTCTTCCCCTTGGATACGCCCCAAATTGAGGCTTCGGAGATTCTGCTGGCTAAGGGCGGCGGAGAAACTGAAAAGCAGATTTACCGATTCACTAAGGGTGACACTGATCTCTCCCTTCGGTTTGATTTGACTGTGCCTCTGGCCAAGTATGTTGCCCTCAATTACGGCAAGCTGACCTTCCCCTTTCGCCGTTTCCAAATAGGTAAGGTTTACCGGGGTGAGCGGGCTCAGCGAGGCCGTTTCCGTGAATTCTATCAGGCCGACATTGACATCATCGGTGATGGAAGCCTGGATATTATCAATGAGGCTGAAATTCCCGGCATTATTTATAAAACCTTCAAGACCCTTGGCCTGAAGCGTTTTGTCATCCGCATCAACAACCGCAAGGTTCTTAACGGCTTTTTTGAACTGGTTGGCGCCGGTGAGAAGGCCGGCGACGTGATGCGCACCATTGATAAGCTGGAAAAAATCGGTGCCGAGAAGGTACTGAACCTGCTTACTGAGGAAATCGGTCTGCCCGAGGAAACCGCAAAAGCCATTCTTGACCTGATTACCTGTCAGGAACGCGGCTTATCTCCTTTGGATGCTCTGGAAGCCTATCGGGGCAAAAACGAAACCCTGGATTTGGGCATTACCGAGCTCGCCACCGTGGCCCGTTACATGGCCCAGTTCGGTGTTCCTCAAGAGAATTATGTTATTGACCTGACCATTGCCCGTGGTTTGGACTATTACACCGGCACCGTCTACGAAACCATGCTCCTGGACCACCCGGAAATCGGCTCCATTTGCTCCGGCGGGCGCTATGACAATCTAGCCGGCTATTACACGGACAAGCAGCTGCCCGGTGTTGGCATCTCGATTGGCCTTACCCGGCTCTTCTTCGTGCTGGAAGACCAGAAGTATCTGAATCCGGCCCTGAAGCCCACCCCGGCTGATGTGCTGATTCTGCCTATGACCGAAGACCTGGGCCCGGCTATCTCCTTTGCCACCCAGCTGAGAGAAGCCGGAATCCGCACCCAGCTTCACTGTGAAAAGAAAAAGTTTAAGCAGAAAATGTCCTATGCAGACAAGCTGGACATTCCCTTTGTTGTCTTCCTTGGCGAAGACGAAATCCGGGACGGCAAGGTCACGGTCAAGGACATGGTAAGCGGCGAACAGCTCACCATTTCTCCGGCCATGGCTGCTGCCGGTATTCTGGAAAAAGTCAATCTTGCGCGCGCAGTCCCTCCCATCAGTGAGCCTGCCGCAGAATGAAGGAGGAACCCATCATGTTTCAGTCCCGAACCCATACCTGTAATGAACTCCGTATTGATGATGCCGGCAAAGCCGTCACACTGGTAGGCTGGATGGAAAATGTCCGCGAGGTAGGCAGCAATCTGGCCTTTGTTGTCCTCCGTGATTTTTACGGCACCACTCAACTGGTGCTGGAAACCGAAGAGCTTTTGAAAACGGTAAAAGCCTTGAATAAGGAATCCACCATTTCCGTAACCGGTTTGGTACGGGAACGTGCCAGCAAAAACCCCAAGCAGGAAACCGGCGACATTGAGGTTGTACCGGAGAGCATTGAGGTTTTAGGCCGTTGCCGTTACAATGAGCTTCCCTTTGAAATCAACCGCAGCCGTGATGCCGACGAGGCTGCTCGTCTCAAATACCGCTTCCTGGATTTGCGTAACCCTGCAGTAAAAAAGAACATTCTGCTCCGTTGCAATGTGGTAGCCGCCCTCCGTCAGTCCATGACCGAGCACGGTTTTCTGGAAATCACCACTCCAATCCTCACGGTATCCTCTCCCGAGGGTGCCCGCGACTATCTGGTTCCCGCCCGCAAGCACCCCGGTAAATTCTACGCCCTGCCTCAGGCCCCTCAGCAGTTTAAGCAGCTGCTGATGACCGCCGGCTTTGACCGTTACTTCCAAATCGCCCCCTGCTTCCGTGACGAGGATGCCCGAGGTGACCGCAGCCCCGGTGAGTTCTACCAGCTGGACATGGAGATGGCTTTTGCCTCTCAGGAAGATGTCTTTGCCGTCTGCGAGGATGTTCTGCCTCCCATTTTTGCTAAGTTCGGCAGCTACAACGTGGCTTCCGAAGCTCCTTTCAAACGCATTCCCTATTTGGAATCCATGGAAACCTATGGCTGCGACAAGCCGGATCTGCGCATTGACCTTACCTGCACCGACGTAACCACCCTGCTGGCTGACTGTGGCTTTGGTCCTTTTGAAGGCAACATGGTTAAGGCCATCCCCATCAGTGACTGCAAGCTGACTCGCAAACAGATTGATAAGCTGCTTGGCGAGGTTGAGGTACAGGCAGGCAGCAAGGGCTATTGGTTTAAGCTGGACGAAACCGGCGCAATTGCCGGCGGCGTCGCCAAGTTCCTTCAGGAGAAGAAGGACGCTGTGGTTTCCGCTTTGAACCTTACCCCCAACACCCTGGTGGTACTTACTACCGGCAGCCCGGATGCCGCCCGTAAAACGGCCGGCGTGGTTATCAAAACCTTTGGTCCTGCCTGTGAAGGCCACATGGACAAGGAACGCTACGAATTCTGCTGGATTGTGGACTTCCCCATGTATGAAATGGGCGAGGAATCCGGCCAGCTGGAATTCTGCCACAACCCCTTCTCCATGCCCAAGGGTGGTCTGGAGACCCTGCTGAAGGCCGAACGGGGTGAGCTGGATCCTCTGACCATTACCGCCGACCAGTATGATTTGGTTTGCAATGGCGTGGAGCTTTCTTCCGGCGCAGTAAGAAACCATGACCCCGAAATCATGGTTAAGGCCTTTGAGATGGTTCGTCTGGGTGAGGACGATGTTAAGGCTAAGTTCCCTGCCATGTATAACGCCTTCTGCTATGGTGCACCCCCTCATGCCGGCATTGCCCCCGGTGTTGACCGTATGGTCATGCTGCTGGCCGGAGAGGACTCCATCCGCGAAATCATTCCCTTCCCCATGAATAAGAATGCTCAGGATGTCATGATGAATGCCCCCGGCGAAGTCACTCAGGCCCAGCTGGACGAGCTCCACATTGCCTTGGTAAAGCCCGAAGAATAAGCTGCTTTTCCCGCCCGACAGGCCAAGGCCTGTCGGGCTTACTGCTTATTTGTCCTTTTATAAAAATCATAAACAGAATCCTTGTATTATCATTGCATTATTCCATTTTTTCTTATTGAATAATATGTAATAATTTGCTATATTTACAATGTGATGTTATGATAATGGGCCTAATATCGCAAGTAAGCTGACATTTTTGTTAAATAATTTTGGAGGAGGAACAACATGTCAAAGTTAAACGAAGCGGCTGTTGTCCAGATTAACGAAATTTGTGATCGTTATATGGATGAAGAAACACCGCTCATGATGATTCTGAGTGATATTCAGAATGAGTACGGGTACATCCCCCTGGAAGTACAGGAGCTGGTTTCTGCCAAGACCGGTGTCTCTGTTGCAGAGATTTACGGCGTAGTAACCTTCTACTCCCTGTTCTCTCTGAAACCCAAGGGAAAATACATCATCGGCTGCTGCCTGGGTACTGCCTGCTATGTTAAGGGCTCTCAGCAGATTTCCGATAAATTTTCCGAGCTGCTGGGCATCAAGTCCGGTGAGACCACTGAGGACGGCCTGTTCACTCTGGACTCCCTGCGCTGCATCGGTGCCTGCGGTATTGCCCCCGCCGTATCCATCAATGGTCAGGTATATCCCAAGATGACGGTTGACTCCGTTGCTGCCGTTGTTGAACATTACAGATCTCTGGAGGCTTAAGCGATGATTAAAACATTTGACGAATTCAGATGCAAATCTGAGCAGTGCACCGCTGCCATGGCAGCTAAGTTCTCCGGCGCCGGCAGCAAGCGCTTTGTCGTTCTCTGCGGCGGTACCGGCTGTCTGTCCTCTCACTCTGCCGAAATTCGTGAAGAGTTTGAGAAGGTTATTAACGAAAAGGGTCTGTCCGACCGTGTCAGCGTAAACCAGGTTGGCTGCTTTGGCTTCTGCTCTCAGGGCCCCTTCGTTAAGATTTTCCCGGAAGATACTCTCTACCGCATGGTAAGCCTGGACGATGTTGCTGAGATTGTTGAAAAGGATCTCATGAACAACGAAATCGTTGAGCGCCTGCTGTATGTTGACCCCACCACCAAGGAGAAGGTTGCCCGTCAGGACGACATCAACTTCTACAAGAAGCAGCAGCGTATCGCTCTGCATGGCTGCGGTGTCATTGACCCCGAAAACATTGACGAGGCTCTGGGTTATGGCGGCTTTGCCGGTCTGGCCAAGGCTCTGACCATGGATCGTCAGGCTGTTATTGATGAAGTTCTGGCCTCCGGCCTCCGCGGCCGCGGCGGTGCAGGCTTCCCCACCGGCCGTAAGTGGAGCTTCGCTTTCGGCGGCGACGGTGACAAGTACATCGTCTGCAACGGTGACGAAGGTGACCCCGGTGCTTTCATGGACCGTTCCATTCTGGAAGGCAACCCCCTGGCTGTTATCGAAGGTATGGCCATTGCCGGTTATGCTATCGGCGCTCAGAACGGCTACTTCTACGTTCGTGCTGAGTATCCCATTGCTGTTAACCGTCTGCGCATTGCCATCAAGCAGGCTGAAGAGCTGGGTCTGCTGGGCGACAACATCATGGGCAGCGGCTTCAGCTTCCGCGCTCACATCCGTCTCGGCGCCGGCGCTTTCGTCTGCGGCGAAGAAACCGCTCTGCTGAACTCCATTCAGGGCGAGCGCGGCATGCCCCGTCCCCGTCCTCCCTTCCCCGCTGTTAAGGGTCTGTGGGGTCGTCCCACCGTTGTTAACAACGTTGAGACTCTGGCTTGTGTACCCTACATTCTGCGCAACGGCGCCGGTTCCTTCAACAACGTTGGTACCGAAAAGTCCAAGGGCACCAAGGTATTCGCTTTGGGCGGCAAGATCAACAACGTTGGTCTGGTTGAGGTTCCCATGGGTACCACTCTCCGCGAGCTGATTTATGACATCGGCGGCGGCATCCCCGGTGGCAAGGAATTCAAGGCCATTCAGACCGGCGGTCCTTCCGGCGGCTGTCTGACTGCCAAGGATCTGGATGCAGAGATTGACTTTGATAACCTGGTTGCCCGCGGCTCCATGATGGGCTCCGGCGGCGCCATCGTTATGGACGAAGACAACTGCATGGTTGACGTTGCCAAGTTCTACCTGGAGTTCATCTGTGATGAATCCTGCGGTAAGTGCTCTCCCTGCCGTATCGGCACCAAGCGCATGCTGGAGATTCTGACCAGAATCACCGAAGGCAAGGCTACCATGGTCGATCTGGACGCTCTGACTGAGCTGGCTGCCAACATTAAGTCCAACTCTCTGTGCGCTCTGGGCCAGACTGCTCCTAACCCCATCCTGTCCACTCTTGCTTCCTTCAAGGATGAGTACATTGCTCACATTGTTGACAAGAAGTGCCCTGCACATGTCTGCAAGAACCTGATGCACTATGAAATCGTTGCCGACTCCTGCGTTGGCTGCGGACTGTGCGAGAAGAACTGCCCGGTTAACGCCATCTATGAAACCGACTACCGTGCAGAAGGCAAGAAGCGCAACGCCAGAGCCATTGATACCGACAAGTGCATCAAGTGCGGCCTCTGCATGGCTTCCTGCAAGCTGAAGGCCATTATTAAGAAGTAAGGGGGAACCTGAAGATGTCTAAAGTGAATATTAAAATCGAAGGCATTCCCTTCGAAGTAGAAGCCGGCCTTACCATTCTGGAGGCTGCCAGACAGTGTGGTTTTGAAATCCCCTCTCTGTGCGCTTTCAACCATGGTGAATGCTCTCAGGCTTCCTGCCGTGTCTGCCTCGTAGAGGCTACCGGCGCCCGCGGTCTGGTTGCCAGCTGCGTTTATCCTGTTGCTGAGGGTATGGAAGTTACCATTTCCTCTCCCAAGGCCACCGCTGCCCGCCGCACCTCTGTTGAGCTGCTGCTTTCCAACCACAATCAGAACTGCCAGCAGTG